>NZ_JBQCJW010000012.1:0-108219 GCF_051967575.1 Solibacillus silvestris | reverse complement strand
GAAAAAGAGAGTACAGGAACGAATTTTCGTTCCTGTACTCTCTCACTTGTGCCTAAGGGACTTTTTCAGTGCCCTCGAAAAGAGTAGGCGCATTCCCGCA
This sequence comes from Solibacillus silvestris, assembly GCF_051967575.1. Classification (NCBI taxonomy): domain Bacteria; kingdom Bacillati; phylum Bacillota; class Bacilli; order Caryophanales; family Caryophanaceae; genus Solibacillus; species Solibacillus silvestris. The sequence goes on along the minus strand of NZ_JBQCJW010000012.1, from coordinate 108,119 downwards.
AATCGTGGCAGATGCAGCGAAGCACCGCACACCGCACCGCATAGCAAATTACATCCAAGATTTGGCGGCGGCATTCCACAGCTTCTACAATGCCGAAAAAGTATTGAACCAAGACAACAAAGAGCTGACGGAAGCACGTCTTGCACTAATCACAGCAGTTAAAACAACATTGGCGAACGCGTTGAAACTAATTGGCGTAAGCGCACCTGAGAAAATGTAATCCATAATTTCAAGGCACCCTATTTTCGAGTATGAAAAATAGGGTGCTTTTTATTTTTAAGGAAACTATAGATTTTGGCAATGTAGATAACTTTACAAAAAAGTGTTGTCCCCGTCCAGGCAAACCGCGTCAACTTTTCGCACCATTAGGCCCCACCACGCAAAAGAAGGGCACTGAAAATCCATGGTTATTTAAAATCCAATATCATTTTTAATAAGGGCTTCTCTTTTGGATTGGATTGTGCAAAATTCACATTTCCTGATAGAAATTCCGGCTCTTAATTAAATTGATCAAAAAATAACCGGAGATTTTCCGGTTATTTGCGCAATGTGGCTCTTTTTGGATTAAATAAGAGGAATTTTTCCGGTTATCCAAAGAAAAATACTCCATTTTCATGTTTTTTAGGTCAATAGGCGGAATTTCTCCGTCTATTGAAGCCATTTTTTATTGTATTTTTTAAATAAGGGGAATTTTTCCGTCTATTTCTTAAAGAGGCATTTAAACGGACCGTCCCCCGGTAATAGCGGATCCCTCTTCATCCAAGTTGCGGGAATCTGTCTCTTTTTTGCCATCAAGCCGCTTCGCTGAAAATATGCTTATACTTCCTCGGGGATTTTCAGCTGGCGAATAAAATAGACAGATCTTCAGCGCCCGCTGCAAAAGTAAACGTTCCACCACTTTTGCAGCGGGTCCTCCAATATTTGTCGGGGTTGAACGGGCGGTTTAGCGCTTTTATTCATTGACTTAATATTTTGCCGCTTCCCACAATTCCTATATAAAAACTTGGAAATACCTATTGACTTCTAAATTTTCTGAAAGTATTATTAATTCCAATGGATTAACTATGCATTGTAACAAACACGAGGTGGTGCTTTTTATGAGCAAAGATTTATTTATTCGAACAGACGAGCAGCGACAATGGCTAAAAAAGCTCGAAACAATAGCGGAAAGTTTTAAACAGCATGCCCAGCAAACAGATGAGGAAGCTGTATTCCCAATTGAGAATTTCCGGAAGCTGCGTGAAATAGGCTACACAAAAATAACTTTACCGAAAAAGTATGGCGGTGACGATTTTACTGTATATGACGCAATATTATTGCACGAAACTTTATCGAGCTATTGCGGCAGTACGGGTTTAGCTGCTTCATGGACGATTCAAAATGTCGGCGAAATTTTCGAAAACCGCTATTGGGAACAACAAAAGCTTGAATGGTTTGGGGAACAAGTCGCAAAAGGGGCTACTATTAACCGGGCAGTTAGCGAGTTTGCGATGGGAAGTCCAGTACGGGGCGGACGACCAGCCACTACAGCAAAACGGGATGGTGACGACTACATTATTAGCGGACGCAAAAATTACACGAGCGGTGCGCCGGATTTAGATTATTTTTTAGTGTCGGCATGGATTGAAGAGGATGACCATCTAGGCTTTTTCCTAGTCCCGAAAACAGCTAAAGGCTTATCGGTTGAAAATACATGGGATGTGGCATCAATGCGAGGGACAGGAAGCGATGATTTAGTGCTCGATAATGTACGCGTTGAAAAAACGAATTTAGTTGAAATCCCGAGTTATTCGACAGGTTTTAAATTAAATGGCTGGCTCCTGTTAATACCGGCAACTTATTTAGGCATTGCACAGGCGGCGCGCGATTATGCGGTTGATTTTGCGAATAGCCATTCCCCGAACAGTATTCAAGGGACGATTGCACAATTGCCGAATGTTCAAACACTGATCGGTGAAATGGATTTAGCGTTGACGAAAGCGCGCTTTACAATTTACGGAGTTGCCCAGCTTTACAATGATCCCGAAAAAAAAGCGGCAATCATAAATGAAGTGAATATTGCCAAACATGTTGTGACAAATACAGCGATTGAGGTTGTCGATAAGGCGATGCGTTTAGTAGGGGCAAAAAGCTTGCAACGCTCAAACCCATTGCAGCGCTATTACCGGGATGTTCGTGCTGGTCTGCACAATCCACCGATGGATGACATTACGATTAAACGCTTAGCAGAAACCGCGATTGAAAATAATTTGAAAACGAAAGAGGTAAACGTATGAAAATCAAACAATTAATTAAATTTGCATCAGTAAGCATTGCAGCTGCCGCTATTTTAGCCGCTTGCGGAAATGAACCCGACTCAAGCTCGGCGTCTTCCTCAACTCCAAGCAAAGATGGGGTAACTGTTGTCAAAGTAGCGTACGACCAGGCGGGTAAGCCGATGACGTTTTTGGATGAAAACGGCAATGCGACAGGCTATGACGTGGAAGTAATGAAGCTAGTCGATGAAGCGCTGCCGGAGTATGAGTTCGAATTTGTCGGTACTACGAATGATGATTTGCTGATTGGTGTTGAGCAAGGGAAATATGATGTCGGTGTAAAAAATGCATTCTGGACCGAGGAACGTACACAAAAGTATATTTTCCCGCAGGAGTTTTTAGGTTTAAGCAGTGCCGGGCTCGTACTGAAGAAAGAAAATGAACATATTAAAGATTTGGGCGATTTTGCATCAGCAGGATTCACATTAGCCCCAATCGCGGCAAATAATGCGCAATATACAGTTATCGCGGAATACAATGAAGCAAATCCTGATAATCCAGTAAAGCTGCAGGCTGGTGAAGAGTTTACGGTTGATGTCGTGCAGTGGGTAAATGAAGGACGTGTTGACGGCGGTGTGCAAATCGAAGGCTCATTTACAGGCCAAGTATTAACTGAAGGCGGACCATACTATCATTTAAAAGATGAGGTCGTATACAACGAATTTGCCGTAATTAAAACATGGCCATTATTTAATAAGAAAGAGCAGGCATTTGCGGATGCATATGACAAGGCGATTGCGGAAATCAAAAAGACGGACGCTTTACGCGAGTTAAGCAAAGAATTTTACGGCAAAGACTTGTTTGAAGTGCTTGAATCAGTAAATCGATAATTTCTCAAAGCTGCTTAAGTATGTTGCTTAAGTAGCTTTTCTTATCAATATTCAGAAAGGTGTGGGAAATGTGGAAAAGTATTTTGATGTATCGTACATTTGGTCTGCGCTGCCTAATTTACTGCCATATTTATGGATTACGCTTTATATTGCGGCTTTCTCGGTCATTGGCGGAACTGTTTTCGGCCTTGTGATTGCAGCGGCTAAATTGAGTTCGAACAAATGGCTGCGGCTTTTAGCGAATGGCTATACGACGATTATCCGTTGTACACCATCGATTGTGTTGCTGTTTTTAGTATATTACGGAATTCCCGCCTTTGCAGAAGGGGGATTCGGGATTTACTTGCAAAATGTATCGACAGGCGTTTTTGTCGTCATTACGTTTAGTCTGCAATTTGCGGCGATGATGTCCGAAGTCATCCGTTCATCGTATTTGGCGATTGACCGCGGACAATATGAAGCGGCAGTCAGTGTTGGATTGACACCATTTCAAGCGTATCGGCGCATTATTTTCCCGCAGGCATTCGTCGTTGCATTGCCGAACTTCGGAAATGGCTTGATTTCGGTTTTGCAAGAAGGGGCACTTGCCTATACGATCGGCTTTATCGATATCGTAGGAAAGGCGAATTTAATTATTGCGAACAACTATGGTACACATACACTTGAAATTTATATTGCATTGGCCGTCATTTATTGGATTTTATCAATTTCGATTGAAAAAATCTTTGCATTGCTTGAAAAAGCATTCAGCAAAGGGAAGCAATCTATTAAAACAACGTAGGAGGAGCTTACTATGGGGTTAATCAACTGGCAATTTTTATTCGATACATTTTTTATTGCGCTAAGCGGTGTTCCAGTAGCGCTTCTCGTTACGGTTGTGTCTCTTTTTGTTGCCGTGCCACTCGGATTTTTGCTAGCGCTCGCACGAGTTTACGAAATACCGGTCATTAACTTTTTCGCGAAAATCTACATATCATTTGTCCGGGGTACACCGATCATCATTCAGATTTTTGTGCTCTATGCAACAATCCCATTGCTGTTAAGCAGCTTGTTTGAGAAATACAATATCGACTATCCCATCTATAATGTGAATCCGTTATGGTATGCCTTTATTATTTTCTCATTCAATACAGCCGCGATTTTAATTGAAGTGTTTCGATCTGCCATACAAACGGTTCCGAAAGGTCAGCTGGAAGCCGCGCAATCGGTTGGACTCACAACGGCACAGGCATACCGACGTATTATTATTCCACAAGCATTAGTGTCTGCCATGCCAAATCTTTGTACAGCAACGATTAATTTAATAAAAGCAACTTCGCTCGGGTATGCGATTTCATTGCAGGAAATTACACTGAAGGCTAAAGTTGAGGCGAATTTCGGCTACAACTATTTAGAGGCATATATTGATATTTTCATCGTATATTTACTCGTTTGCATGACGGTTGAATATTTGTTTAAATGGTCTGAAAAACGTTTAAGACGCTATAAAGCGGTGACAGTTTAAGGAGGAATCGCGATGCTCGAAATAAAAAATGTGCATAAAACATTTGGAGAAAACGAAATATTAAAAGGTGTCGATTTAAAGATTGATAAAGGGGATGTCGTCGTTATTTTAGGTCCGAGCGGCTCGGGAAAAACGACGCTGCTGCGCTGCATAAATTTTTTGGAGCGCGCAGATGAAGGGACAGCGGGCTTCGATAATATTTCCGTTAATTTAAATAAGGCATCCAAAAAAGATATTTTAGCCATTCGCAAAAAAACAGCATTTGTTTTTCAAAACTATAATTTATTCAATAATAAAACGGCGCTTGAAAATGTAGCGGAAGGGCTAGTAATCGGGCGAGGCATGAAAAAAGAAGCGGCTTATAATATTTCAAGAAAAGCACTAGATAAAGTAGGCTTATCTGCAAAATACGATTCATATCCAAGTCAATTATCCGGCGGTCAGCAACAGCGTGTCGGCATTGCACGGGCGGTCGCCTTAAATCCGGACATTATTTTATTTGATGAGCCGACATCTGCACTGGATCCTGAGCTTGTCGGGGAAGTGCTTGGCGTAATGAAGGATATCGCGAAAGAAGGAACAACAATGCTTGTCGTTACACATGAAATGTCATTTGCGCGTGATGTGGCGAATCGTGTGATTTTCATGGACGGCGGAAACGTTGTTGAAGAAGGCTCACCACATGAAATTTTCGTGCAGCCAAAAGAAGACCGCACAAAGCAATTCCTCCGACGTGTTCTTCCGGATGACTATACATTTCATATTTAATGGATTTCAGAAAGAATTGATCTATCGTTAAGAAATATTAACGATGGAATGATGAGTTAAACAGCCTTTAGGGTCAGCTAATTGACACCGGGTTTATTCGGGCACAATCGGCAATAATTTCATAGATAGCGGCGAGTTATCTGAAACTTTGGCGAATTTGCATGCAATTCCCCAAATTTCCGCTATAATAAAGACATTCAAATTAATAAGTGCTATAAAGGTTCTTCACTCATTCATAGAGTAAGAAGTAAAAGGGAAATCGGTTCAATTCCGATGCGGTCCCGCCACTGTAATTGCTAGTTTGGAGCAGTAAGCCACTGAATTTTTCGGGAAGGCGCTCACAAATGTTGACGCATAAGCCAGGAGACCTGCCTTTATCATACCAGTTAATGTCTACGCGGATAGGATGTGGTGAATAAATTTTTCGTTGTATGAATTTATTTGCTTTTATGAAGCTTCCTCAATAGTAGGAGGCTTTTTATTTTTGGTGTTTGCGGAGTGGTCAGTATCCCGGGAAGAATGGCTAATAAACTTCCAAGTGCAAGAGAGTTTCCTTAAAAGATGGAAAAGCGGCAAATCCTCTCACCAAGCTTGCCGTACTCCTTGAACAAGAGCAAAAGTAAAAGATTACTCACGCTTTAATTAAAGGATTTCCATTTTATATTGCTCTATCAAGGAAAATCGTGGAGAATCAGCACCTTTATGCTTATAAAAGCGCATTCACCTACTATCGCAGCCGCACTATTATTAAATAACAAAAACAAATTCAGGAGGAATTACATATGAAAAAATGGAGACGACTTTCTACGGTGGGAATCCTCTCACTAATTGCGCTTACAGCATGTGGGGAGGGCGAAAAGAATACGGCGGAAAAAGAAAATACAGCACAGCAATCATCTGAAACGACGGGGGAGCAAGCACAGTTTCCCGTTACTTTAACAGATGCTTTGAATAAAGAAGTCACATTGGAAAAAGCGCCGGAACGCATCATTTCACTCATTCCTTCCAATACGGAAATTTTATTTGGATTAGGCTTGAATGAGGAAATTATTGGTGTTTCGGACAATGATAATTTCCCTGAAGAAGCATTGACAAAAGAAAAAGTCGGCGGGATGGAATTTAACTTGGAGCAGCTGATTGCATTGCAGCCGGACTTGGTAGTAGCGCATGAATCAGGACTTTATAATTTTAATGAAGAAGGCATTGCCCAGCTTGAAGCAGTTGGAATACCGGTGTTTGTCGTAAAGGATGCTTTAACATTTGAAGAAACATATGCCACTATTGAACAAATTGGTGAATTGACTGGGAAAATACCGGAAGCGGCAGAAATGATTGCGTCCATCCAAAAAGGAATTCAGGACATTGAAGTGAAAGTTGCTGATTTAGAAGAAAAATCCGTATTCGTCGTTGTCGGGACAGAGCCGGAGTTATATGCGGTAGGGCAAGATACATTCATCGATGAAATGCTGGAAACATTAAATGTAGAAAACGCAGTGCCGGAACTTGGCTGGCCGATGTATAGCGCAGAGCAATTCGTCAATAGCAATCCAGATGCGATATTAGTGACGTACGAAAGCGACTTGGATGCAATCGAAAAAAACGGGGCCTATGCTGAAATGGATGCGGTTAAAAACGGAAATATTAAGCTTGTGGATGGAGATACGACGAGCCGGCAAGGCCCACGTATTGTGGAAGGTATCAAATCATTAGGTGAAGCCATTTATCCTGAGGTATTTAATGAGTAATAAGTATACGTTCGCTTATGTCGTCTCCCTTGCTTTACTTCTTTGCAGCATGTGGATTGGAATATCGTTTGGAACTGTCGATATTCCGATTTCAACATTGTGGGATGGGGCGACAAACCCGGTAGCGTACAGTATATTATGGAAAATCCGCATGCCTCGCGTTATTTTGGCTGCAATCGTCGGGGCATCATTGGCGATTGCGGGTGCGGCATTCCAAGGATTATTGAAAAATCCATTGGCCGATCCATACACATTGGGGATTTCATCTGGTGCATCAGTCGGAGCGGTTTCGACAATTTTTTTAGGTATTTCCATTCCGATGCTCGGTGTTTTTACACTGCCAATATTCAGTATGGCAGGTGCCGCATGTACGATGGTGATTGTATTAACGTTCGCACGGCTTGTAGACCGTTCGATGAAAATGGAAACATTAATATTGACGGGCATTATTTTCAGCTCGTTTTTAGGATCCTGCATTTCATTAATGGTAGCACTGACAGGTGAGGAGCTTAGACAAATAATCGGCTGGCTGCTTGGAAGTGTATCGATGCGCGGCTGGTCATATGTCAACATGATCTTGCCGTTTATGGTGATTGGCACGGGGATTATATGGTTAAAGCGTCGTGAGCTGAACGCAATGATTTATGGCGAAGAGCGTGCCCAATATTTAGGTGTTAATGTAAAGTGCAGCAAATATATGATTTTAGCGGGTGGCTCGATTTTAACAGGTGCAGCTGTTGCCGTATCGGGGACGATAGGCTTTGTCGGTTTAGTCGTTCCGCATATGATTCGCCTACTTATCGGAGCCGACCATCGACATTTACTGACATTATCCTTTTTAAACGGTGCAAGCCTGCTAGTCATTTGCGACCTCGTATCACGGACAATAATCGCACCTGTAGAGCTGCCGATCGGTGTTATTACATCATTTATCGGAGCGCCAGTATTTGCTTATATTTTCTTCAAGCAACGTAGAAAGGTTGTCGCATAATGCTAAAAGTAAACGAATTGACGGGTGGCTATGACGGGAAAAGTATCATAAAAAATATGACGTTTCACGTGGAAAAAGGTAGAATTCTCGGGATTCTCGGTCCGAATGGCAGCGGAAAATCGACATTGTTAAAAATGATCAGCGGTGTATTGAAGCCGATATCCGGAGAAATATTCATTGAAGAGCGGCCGATTAAAAGCTATGACGTCAAACAATTGGCAAAGAAAATGGCTGTTCTTCCCCAATTAAATGCGAGCGCTTTTACGAATAGTGTGTATGATGCAGTATCGTTGGGACGGTATCCTCACCAAAGCGGCTTTTTTTCATCGTGGACAGTGGAAGACGAAAAAATGGTGCAGCAGGCGATGGAAAGTACAGGAGTTTCCCATTATAAAAATCAATATTTGGAGTTTTTATCTGGAGGTGAGCAGCAGCGGGTATTTATCGCACAAGCACTTGCCCAAAATTCGGAGTTGCTCCTTTTGGATGAACCGACAAACCATTTGGATATCGCCCATCAAAAACAAATTTTGGATATGATCCGCATGCAAGTCGAGTTTCACGGGCTGACGGTTGTGTCGATTTTTCATGATATTAATTTGGCATCGCTTTATTGTGATGAGCTGCTGCTATTGGAAGATGGTGAAATGCGTGCTTTCGGTGAGCCGCATGAAGTCATTATGCAAGAGCAAATTGCGGATGTTTACCAAGCGCGTATCGCGACATATCCACACCCCGAGCTACCAAAGCCGCAAATTACGATGCTGCCGGCAAATAAAATGGACAGGAAAAACCCGTCAATCCGCATCGACGATTTCTCTATCACGAAAGACTATGTCGAATACCGGGCACAAGCACCGTTAAAAGTGATTTCCTCAGCAGTGCATAATGCAGGAATCGGCTGGTATGATACTTTTTTAAATCGAGCCATTGCTCCTGAATACGATATTCATCATGTAAAAGAGGAGACTCGGCAATTTTTGCTGCAAAACGAGTTTTCGCCGACAAATACAGTCGTCATGCTGACAGCTGTCGAAACAAAATACGCCGCAATTCAGCATTTTGCGAAAAACAATGTGGAAATCATCGTCATGGTAACTGCGGGAGTGGGAAATAGCGTCGACGTCACAAAAACATATTTGCGGGAAGACGAGCCGCATATCGGCACAATCAATACATGGGTCATCATCAACGGAAAGCTAACAGACGAGGCATTTATCCAAGCGATGATTACTGCGACGGAAGCAAAGACGAAAGCATTGGCGGACAAGCAAATTAAAGATCCATTGACGAACACAACAGCAACAAGCACCGCAACCGACAGTCTGCTAATCGCCTCAACACAACAAGGCGAAGAAATGCCTTACGCTGGCCCGATTACGGAAATAGGAAAACTAATCGGACGGGCCGTTTTTGAAGTTACAATATCGGCAATAAATAAATATAAACAGTGTAATAATTTATAAAGGTTGGAACTTTCTAGAAAAATGGGGAGAGCGTTATTTTTTCCTCACATTAATTTCAAATCGTTAAGAGCCAGCTAGGATGAATAGAAGGAGAAAATCCGCTTATTTTCACTTTTTCTCGTTACTTAATTATGGACCGGAATTTCTTAACGCTTTAAAGAAGAGATTTCAAAGCCTCGATAGCAACTGCCGTAATGGAAAACAACTAATGCTAAAAGGAATTTTGGAGGAAGCTTAGAAATAATATTATTAAAAGGTTCAGATAGTTAGCTTTTAAATTTATTTGCTAATCGGAAGGGTGACAATTGATGAAATTATATACAAAGCAAGGCGATAAAGGGAAAACGAGCATTATTGGAGGACGTGTTGATAAAGACAATCTGCGCGTAGAAGCGTACGGGACAATTGATGAACTGAATTCATTTATCGGTAAAGCAATTACAGAATTGGATCCTGCGAAATTTCAGGATGTCATTGACGATTTAACGGCGATTCAACATGAATTATTTGATGGCGGCGGCGATTTGGCAAATGTCATGAAGGATCGTCAATACAAACTAACGGAAGAACCGATTGCCATTTTGGAAAACCGGATTGATTTATTATCGGAAGAGGCGCCGCCATTAAAACGCTTCATCTTGCCGGGGGGCGCACCAGCTGCCGCTACCCTTCATATTGCACGCACAGTGGCACGCCGGGCTGAACGTCAAACCGTGTCGCTAATGAAGGGAATTGAAGATGTTTCGCCAGTTGTGCAAAAGTATTTGAACCGTTTATCGGATTATTTATTTGCCGCGGCGCGTGTCGTGAACTATCGCTTAACTATTCAGGATGTTGAATATATACGCAGCGGCGATGTATTTAAATGAACGGAAAATGCTAGCTTAGACGGAAAAATCGTCTAGCTGGCATTTTTTATCGTTTGATTAAATTTTCAGAATTAACGACAAAATCTGTTGACTGAATGCTCATTCATAACTACAATGAATTTATAGATTGATATGGAAATATAATTTGTCGAAATGGATATGAGAGACAAAGGGGTTTGGCAAGTTAGCATTCTAGGGGGGGAAAAGTATGAATACATTTTTAATTATTAACTGGATTGCTTTCATCGCTGTGTTATTGTATGCGCTTGGATTATTTGCATACTTATTGAAAACACGCTATGACTACATTCAGCTCGGTCGGAAAGAGGAGTTCAACCACAAAATCTCCGAGCGTATTGAAGATATTATCGAAAAAGTATTCGGCCAGTCAAAATTGTTGAAAGACAAGAAGATGGGACTTGTACACGTTCTATTTTTCTACGGTTTTTTAATGGTGCAGCTTGGCGCAATTGATCTGATTTGGAAAGGGCTGGCGCCAGGTTCGCATATTCCGCTTGGTGGCTTGTACCCGGTGTTTACATTTACGCAGGAGCTTGTCGTATTAACGATTTTAATCGCGGTTGCGGTCGCATTTTACCGTCGTTATATGGAGAAGCTTGCCCGTTTGAAGCAAGGGTTTAAAAATGGTTTAGTTTATATGTTTTTGGCAATTTTAATGTTTGCCACATTATTCGGAAACGGCTTTTATTTAATATGGCATGAACATGGCTTGGCAGGCTCTGAACCAGTTGCATCAGGTATTGCTTGGATTTTCCAGTGGATGGATCCGACTGTTGCTGCGGCGATGTTCTTCATTATGTGGTGGGCACATCTGTTGGCGCTATTGGCATTCCTTGTATATATCCCGCAAGGCAAGCACTTCCATTTGATTACGTCGATCTTCAACGTATACTTTAACCGACAAGACCGTATTGGTACATTGCGTCCGATCGATTTTGAGGCACTCGAAGAAGCGGAAGATGAAGAAAGCATGCCGCCGCTTGGAGTAGGGAAAATTCATGATTTCACACAAAAGCAAATGCTCGATTTATATTCTTGCGTGGAATGTGGCCGCTGTACGAATATGTGTCCTGCTACAGGGACAGGGAAAATGCTGTCACCGATGGACTTGATTGTTAAATTACGTGACCATCTAACATTTACAGGTGCTGTTGAATTAAAGAAAAAGCCTTGGGTACCATTCTCGTTCTTCAATAATACACAGGGGAACCAATTGGCAATGGCTGCCGGTGCTGAAGGTGCAGTAATCGAAAACATTTACAGCCCGTCATTAATCGGCGATGTCATTACAGAAGAAGAAATCTGGGCTTGTACAACATGCCGCAACTGTGAAGATCAATGTCCGGTAATGAATGAGCATGTTGATAAAATTATTGATTTACGTCGTTATTTAACGATGACAGAAGGAAAAGTAAACCCTGATGCACAGCGCGCGATGACAAATATCGAACGACAAGGGAATCCATGGGGCTTAAACCGTAAAGAAAAAGAAAACTGGAGAGAGCTGGACGATACTGTTTATGTTCCAACAGTGAAAGAGCTGAAAAAATCGGGCGTAGAAATGGAATATTTATTCTGGGTAGGTTCAATGGGTTCATTTGATAACCGTTCACAAAAAATTGCATTGGCATTCGCTAAATTAATGAACAAAGCTGGCGTGAATTTTGCCATTTTAGGTAATAAAGAAAAGAACTCAGGTGATACACCGCGCCGTTTAGGTAATGAATTCCTGTTCCAGGAGCTTGCAACAGCCAACATTGATGAGTTTGAGAAAAATGGCGTGACGAAAATTGTAACGATTGATCCGCACGCATACAATATTTTCAAAAATGAATATCAGGATTTCGGCTGGAAAGGTGAAGTGCTTCACCATACAGAGCTTTTATACGATTTAATTCAAGAAGGCCGCTTAACGATGGATTACCGTGTTGATGAAACGATTGTATTCCATGATTCATGTTATTTAGGCCGTTACAATGATGTGTATGATCCGCCGCGTGAAATTTTAAAGGGCATAGCAGGTGTAAAGCTTGTTGAAATGGCGCGTAATCGTGAAGACGGTATGTGCTGTGGTGCTGGCGGCGGCTTAATGTGGATGGAAGAACATGTCGGAAACCGCATTAACGTAGCACGTACAGAACAGGCATTGGCTACACAGGCTTCTGTTATTTCTTCCGGCTGTCCATACTGCCTGACAATGCTTTCGGACGGTACGAAGGCAAAAGAGGTAGAGGAGACAGTAGGCACATTCGATATTGCGGAAATTTTGGAGCGGGCAGTATTCGGCACACCGGAAAAAGCGCAAGTACCGCAAGAGCAAGCAGAAGAAATCGCTGAACAATCTGCTGTGGCTCCAGTGGAAGCATCAAATGAAGATGTGCAGCAAAAAGCGGTGGCAAAAGAGGAAGGAAACCCCTCTGGAGAAGCTTCTGTCGAAAAGCCGATTGTTGATGAAACAATGGCTGAAAAAGCGGTGGAACAAGCGCCAACTATCGAGCAAGCAGCTATTACGGAAAAGCAGCAAGCCGCAACATCCGAATCTGAAGAGCGACAAACGAAAGAAAATAACGAACAATCAAATGAAAACGGTAATTAGCGAGAAAAAAATTTAGAGTCAGTATATTCGAATAATTTGTTGCGAATTTAAAATGGATTTAATACAATGAAATTAAGTGAAGAAATGAGGGTAATTGTTACTCTCATTTTTTTCTACATAATGATTGAGCGAGCGTTCAGTCAAATGCGAAAATGAAGCGAAATTTGCAATGTGTGAACTACAAGCGGGCATTTCTATTTTCATGAATAGACAAAGGGGATTACTGCTAATAGAATTGTAGTTTCCAGCATGTGGGGGAATTTCGGCAAAGTGCTTCTATACTTGCGCAAAGCCGAATACGGAAGCGAATTTTGCTCAACCATAGCTGATTCAAACAAAGGGGTGTATGGATTGTCGAGAACAGTCATTTTAGACGGCGCACGAACACCATTCGGTAAATTTGGTGGTGCACTAAGTTCATTAACAGCAAGTGATTTAGGCGGAATTGCAATTAAAGAAGCATTGGCAAAGGCGAATGTAGAAGCAGATGCAGTAAACGAAGTCATTATTGGAACCGTATTGCAGGCAGGTCAAGGGCAAATCCCTTCACGACAAGCTGCAACAAAAGCGGGAATTCCGTGGAATGTGAAAACAGAAACAATCAACAAAGTATGTGCTTCAGGTATGCGCAGTGTAACTCTTGCCGATCAGCTTATTCGATCAGGGGACGAAGAAGTGATCGTGGCTGGCGGGATGGAATCGATGTCAAACGCACCGTACTATATGCCAAAAGGGAGATTTGGCTTGCGTATGGGAGATGCTAGTTTAGTAGATGGCATGATTTACGATGGTTTGTCATGTGCTTTCCATCCGAAACAAGTGCACATGGGCATCTATGGCAATGACACAGCGAGCAAGTTTGAAATTACTCGTGAACAGCAGGATGCTTGGGCAGTTCGCAGCCATGAAAAAGCATTGGCAGCAATTGACTCAGGTAAATTTGCAGAAGAAATCGCAGCAGTGGAAATTCCACAGCGAAAAGGCGATCCCCTTCGTATTGAAACGGACGAAGCACCACGGGCAGGGACAACAATGGAAACGCTAACAAAATTAAAATCAGCGTTCAGCAGCGATGGGACAATTACAGCCGGAAATGCACCAGGTGTGAATGACGGAGCGTGTGCACTAGTGCTGATGAGTGAAGAAAAAGCCCAGCAGGAAAACCGTCAGCCGCTTGCAACCATTTTAGCGCATGCGGAGCTGGGGGTGGCACCAGAGGACTTCCCGCAAACACCAGGGCTTGTCATTAATCGACTGCTTGAAAAAGCCGGAAAAACATTGGCGGACATCGATTTAATCGAAATTAACGAAGCTTTCGCAGCGGTTGCTCTCGTAAGCAATCAAATTAGCGGACTGGATGAGAGCAAAGTAAATGTTAACGGGGGTGCCGTAGCTTTAGGCCACCCGATTGGAGCAAGTGGCGCACGTATTATTTTAACGCTCGCTTACGAACTGAAGCGACGTGGGGGCGGTTTAGGAATTGCTGCAATTTGTTCTGGCGGTGGTCAAGGGGACGCGGTATTAATCGAAGTAACAAACTAAGGGGATGAAATAAATGGCGATTCAAAAAGTAATGGTCATCGGAGCAGGGCAAATGGGCTCCGGGATCGCGCAAGTTTGTGCACAGGCAGGCTATGAAGTCATTTTAAATGATATGAAGGATGAGTTTTTCGAACGCGGTTTAAATACAATTACGAAAAACTTGGCACGTGATGTTGAAAAGGGTCGTAAAACAGAAGAAGAAAAATCGGCTGTGTTAGCTCGTATTACTAAATCATTGACGATTGAAGACGCGAAAAACGCGGACATCATCATTGAAGCGGCAGTTGAGAATATGGAAATTAAGCAAACGATTTTCAGACAGCTCGATGAATTGGCACCGAAGCATGCGATTTTAGCGACGAATACATCGAGTTTACCGATTACAGAAATCGCGGCTGTCACGAAGCGTCCGGAGCAAGTGATCGGCATGCACTTTATGAACCCGGTGCCTGTCATGAAGCTCGTAGAAATAATTCGCGGCCTTGCAACAGCGGATGAAGTGTATGAAACAGTTGCCGTCATGACAGAACGCTTAGGGAAAACAGGGGTTGAAGTAAATGACTTCCCGGGCTTCATTTCGAACCGTATTTTACTCCCTATGATCAATGAAGCGATTTATGCACTGTATGAAGGTGTTGCGACGAAAGAAGCAATAGACGATGTGATGAAAATGGGCATGAACCATCCGATGGGACCTTTAACATTAGCTGATTTTATCGGATTGGATACATGCTTGTCGATTATGGAAATTTTACACGAAGGACTTGGTGACAGCAAGTACCGCCCATGTCCGTTATTACGCAAATATGTGGCAGCCGGCTGGTTGGGCAAAAAGAGCGGTCGCGGTTTCTATGTATACGAAAGCTGAGGTAATTACTTCTATGAATCTACAATTTACTGATGAGCAGTTAATGATGCGCAACATGGTTCGCGATTTTGCGAAAACCGAAATAGAGCCATTCATTGAGAAAATGGAAGCAGGGGAATTTCCGAGACATTTGCTGACGAAAATGGGTGAGCTTGGACTGATGGGGATTACTGCTCCTGCTGAATACGGCGGGGCGGAAATGGATTTTACGTCGTATATTATTGCGATTCATGAGCTATCGAAAGTGAGTGCTGTCATGGGCGTCATTTTATCTGTTCATACATCTGTCGGCACAAATCCGATTTTATATTTCGGCAATGACGCGCAAAAGAAACGATATGTACCGAAGCTGGCAAGCGGGGAATATATCGGGGCATTTTGCTTAACAGAGCCGGGTGCAGGAAGCGATGCTGGGTCTTTGAAGACGAAGGCAGTTCGCGATGGGGAGCATTATGTGCTTGACGGAGCAAAAGTATTCATTACAAATGGCGGAGAGGCGGATGTGTACATCGTGTTTGCTTCGACGAATCCAGAAGCGGGATCGCGCGGGATTTCTGCATTTATCGTGCAGAAGGATACACCTGGCCTGATCATCGGAAAGGATGAACGCAAAATGGGGCTGCACGGTTCACGTACTGTACAGCTGACATTTGAAAATATGCGTGTTCCTGCTGAAAACCTTCTCGGGCAAGAAGGGGAAGGCTTTAAAATTGCGATGGCCAACTTGGATGTAGGAAGAATCGGCATTGCGGCCCAAAGTTTAGGTATTGCCGAAGCTGCATTGGAAGCGGCAACTGCCTATGCAAAAGAGCGTATCCAATTCGGAAAACCGATTGCCCAGCAGCAAGGAGTGGGCTTTAAGCTTGCCGATATGGCAACAGCAGTGGAAGCTTCAAAACTGCTCGTTTATCGTGCCGCAAACATGCGCAGTGAAGGGCTGTCATGCGGAAAAGAAGCATCAATGGCAAAGTTATTTGCTTCACAAACAGCGATGGATACAGCAATCGAAGCTGTACAAATCTTCGGAGGATACGGCTATACCGAAGATTATCCGGTAGAACGCTATTTCCGCGACGCAAAAGTAACGCAAATTTACGAAGGCACAAGCGAAATCCAGCGCATCGTCATTAGTAAGCATGTGATTGGATAACAAACGCTTTCACCAATATTTATTAAAGGGGATATGGGGAAATGAACTTTCAATTATCAGAGGAACACCAACAATTACGCGAAATGATCCGCGACTTTGCGATCAATGAAGTAGCGCCGACAGCAGAGCACCGCGATGAGCATGAAGAATTTGACCGCGGTATTTTCGATAAAATGGCTGAGCTAGGCTTAACGGGCATTCCGTGGCCGGAAGAGTATGGCGGAGCAGGCTTTGACTATTTGGCATACTGTATCGCAGTCGAAGAGCTATCACGTGTTTGTGCATCGACAGGGGTAACATTATCGGCACATACATCGCTGGCAGGCTGGCCGATTTTCAAATTCGGAAATGAAGAGCAAAAGCAGAAATACCTCCGTCCAATGGCAGAAGGCAAGAAAATCGGAGCTTATGGCTTAACGGAGCCAGGTTCAGGTTCAGATGCAGGCGGAATGAAAACATATGCAGTGAAAGACGGCGATGATTACATTTTAAACGGCTCGAAAATCTTCATTACAAATGGAGGCGTTGCGGATATTTATGTCGTGTTTGCCGTAACAGATCCGGAAGCGAAAAATGGCACAACGGCATTTATCGTTGAAGCAGATTTCCCGGGGTTCTCCGTCGGGAAAAAGGAGAAGAAGCTAGGCATTCGGTCATCACCGACAACAGAAATCATTTTCGATAACTGCCGTGTACCGAAAGAAAACGTATTGGGAGAAGAAGGTCAAGGCTTCATCATCGCCATGAAAACATTGGACGGCGGACGCAACGGCATTGCGGCACAAGCGGTAGGTATTGCACAAGGCGCACTGGATGCGGCGGTTGATTATGCAAAAGAACGTGTACAATTCGGCAAACCGATTACAGCAAATCAAGGGGTGTCGTTCAAATTGGCCGATATGGCAACAGAAATCGAAGCATCCCGTTTATTGACGTACCAGGCAGCATGGTTGGAATCGAATGATCTGCCATACGGAAAAGCATCTGCAATGGCAAAACTGCTTGCCGGCGATACAGCGATGAAAGTGACGACAGAAGCTGTACAAGTTTTCGGCGGCTATGGCTATACGAAAGATTATCCAGTGGAGCGCTATATGCGTGATGCGAAAATTACGCAAATTTATGAAGGCACGCAAGAAATTCAACGCCTCGTAATTTCGCGTATGATCACGAAATAACATATGGCTAATGTAGATAAGCTGCGCGTCCAATCGTCAATAAAAGATGAAAATAAAATTATAGAACGCCGCCAGCAAATTATCGATGCAGGTGTGAAGCTTTTTAAAGAAAAAGGCTTCCACCGTGCAACGACCCGAGAACTTGCGAAAGCGGCCGGATTTTCCATTGGGACATTGTATGAATATATTCGTACGAAAGAAGATGTTTTGTTTTTAGTATGCGACAATATTTTCAATGAAGTAACGAAATGCTTATCGGAATTCCCTTCTGATACAGGGACAATTGCAGGGTTGGAGCAAGCGATTCATCAATATTATTCGCTTATCGATAAAATGCCCGAGGAGTTTACGATTATGTATCAGGAAACGAAGTCATTGCCGAAAGAGGCGATGCATTACATTCTCGGCAAAGAACTTGAAATGGTCGCGATTTTTGAGCGCATGCTAAAAGCTTGTGTCAAGGCCGGCAATTTATCGCTATCTGACGAAGCAATTTATTTAGCTGCACATCAAATCGTCGTGCAAGGGCAAAGCTGGGCATTCCGCAAGTGGGCATTACAAAAACGCTATACGATTGAGCAATATATAAAATTGCAAACAACAATGTTTTTACAAGGCATTATGCAGTTTGAAAAATAAGGAAAATGCTTTTCGCATAAAAAGTGTGAAAGGATATGTTTTCTTATAGCAATTTCCTTGAATCCGATTTAAAACATTAAGAAAGGAAAAAACGCCATGTAGAGCAACTGTTTAGAAAGTTTGCTTTGCGTGGCGCTTTTTCATTATCTCACTATAACAAAGGGGTATATGTAAATGGGAAAAATTGAAGTATACAAACCAAAAAATCACATTCGTTTTGTTACAGCATCAAGCCTTTTTGATGGTCATGATGCTTCGATTAATATTATGCGCCGAATTTTGCAATCAAGCGGTGCGGAAGTGATCCACTTAGGCCACAACCGTTCCGTCGAAGAAGTAGTGAATGCAGCGATCCAGGAAGATGCACAAGGGGTGGCGCTTTCTTCGTACCAAGGCGGGCATATCGAATATTTCAAATATATGTATGATCTCCTCCGCGAAAAAGGCGCACCGCATATAAAAATTTACGGAGGAGGCGGCGGGGTAATATTGCCGCGTGAAATTAAAGAGCTTCATGATTACGGGATTGCGGGGATTTTCTCTCCTGAGGATGGCCGCCAGCTCGGACTGCAAGGCATGATCAATAAAAAGCTTGAAGGAGCAGATTTTTCCACATTAAGAGGAAATTATAAAGAGCTTCTCGAAAAGCTAACGACAGATACACCGGAAATTTTAGCGAATTTAATCACAGCCGCCGAAAATGGCGGGGATGAAGAAATTGAAGAAATGCTTCGGCTTGCCCGAGAAAAGAGCTCAAACACGCCAATTATCGGGATTACCGGTACAGGGGGTGCGGGGAAATCGTCTTTAACAGATGAATTGATTCGCCGTTTTCTGCAAGAGTTTCCGGATAAGAAGCTTGCTATTTTATCTGTTGACCCGACAAAGCAAAAAACAGGCGGTGCATTGCTGGGCGACCGTATCCGCATGAACGCAATCTTTAATAATCGTGTTTATATGCGCAGTTTGGCGACACGAGGTTCACATACAGAGTTATCAAGTTCGATTGGCGATGTGCTTGATGTCGTGCGTGTAGCAGGCTTTGATTTGATTCTTGTGGAGACGAGCGGTATCGGTCAGGGAGACGCTGAAATTACAAAATATACGGATCTTTCGATGTATGTGATGACAAGCGAATTCGGTGCGCCGACACAGCTTGAGAAAATCGATATGATCGACTATGCGGATTTAATTGCCATTAATAAATTCGAGCGAAAAGGCTCTGAAGATGCAATGCGCCAAGTGCAAAAACAGTACCAGCGTTCACGCGAGCTATGGGAAGATCCGATTGATCAAATGCCGGTGTTCGGTACGATTGCTTCACAGTTCAATGATTTAGGCACCAATTCATTATTTGCCGCACTCGTTTCAAAAATAAACGAAAAGTTCGGCTGCGACTGGGAAACATCGTATGAGCATTTCGTAAAAACGCAGAAGCAAAATATCGTTATTCCGAATGATCGCCGCTATTATTTGCGCGAAATTTCGGAAACAGTGAGAAACTATCATAAGCATGCAGAGCAGCAGGCAAGCTTTGCGACAAAATGGTATCAGCTGGAAGGAACGAAAGCACAGCTCCCTGAAAGCGAAACAGCATTGATCGCGTCAATCGATTCCTTATTGGAAGGAGTGCAAAATGAACTGACAGCCGAATCGAAGCGCATTTTGCAAAATTGGGGAACTTTAAAAGAAGCATATGCAGGCGATGAACTTATTACGAAAGTGCGCGATAAAGAGATTCGAACGATTTTACGCACAGAATCTTTGGCAGGTTTGAAAATTCCGAAAGTGGCTTTGCCGCAATTTAAAGACTATGGTGAAATTTTGCGTTGGGTTTACAAAGAAAATGTGCCTGGCGAATTCCCGTATACAGCAGGCGTTTTCCCGTTCAAGCGAGAAGGGGAAGATCCGAAACGTCAATTTGCCGGGGAAGGAACACCGGAGCGGACGAATAAACGTTTCCACTATTTATCGAAGGATGATGATGCAAAGCGACTGTCAACAGCATTTGATTCGGTGACTTTATACGGGGAAGACCCGCATACGCGTCCGGATATTTACGGAAAAGTCGGCGAGTCCGGTGTAAGCATCTGTACACTTGAAGATATGAAAAAGCTTTATGCTGGCTTTGATTTATGCGCACCTTCGACATCTGTTTCGATGACGATCAACGGGCCGGCACCTATTATTTTGGCGATGTTTATGAACACAGCAATCGATCAGCAAGTGCAAAAGCGCGAACAGAAGCTTGGACGCACATTGACGGTGGAAGAATTTACGGAAATACGCGAACAAACATTGCAAGTTGTACGCGGTACTGTGCAGGCCGATATTTTAAAAGAAGACCAAGGGCAGAATACATGTATTTTCTCTACGGAATTTGCGCTTCGTATGATGGGTGATATTCAACAATATTTCATCGATCATAAAGTGCGCAATTACTACTCGGTGTCGATTTCGGGCTACCATATTGCAGAAGCGGGAGCGAACCCGATTTCACAGCTGGCATTTACACTTGCAAACGGCTTCACATATGTCGAGTATTATTTAAGCCGCGGTATGAATATTGATGATTTTGCGCCGAACTTAAGTTTCTTCTTCTCGAATGGCCTGGACCCGGAATATACTGTAATCGGTCGAGTGGCACGCCGTATTTGGGCTGTTGTCATGCGCGAAAAATATGGTGCAAATGAGCGCTCGCAGAAGCTGAAGTATCATATCCAGACATCAGGCCGGAGCTTACACGCGCAAGAAATCGACTTCAATGATATTCGCACAACATTGCAGGCATTAATGGCACTGCAGGATAACTGTAATTCATTGCATACAAATGCTTACGACGAAGCCATTACAACGCCTACAGAGGAATCGGTAAGACGCGCGATGGCGATTCAAATGATCATTACGAAGGAACATGGCTTATCGAAAAACGAAAACCCATTGCAAGGCGCATTCATTATTGAAGAGCTTACACAATTAGTCGAGCAGGCAGTACTGGAAGAATTCGATCGTATGAATGACCGCGGCGGTGTACTTGGAGCGATGGAAACACAATATCAGCGGGGTAAAATCCAGGAGGAATCGATGTACTATGAGCATTTGAAGCATTCAGGCCAGCTTCCGATCATCGGGGTAAACACTTATTTAAATCCAAACCCGGCTTCGGATGATGCGATTGATAATATGCAAATTGCCCGTGCATCAAAAGAGGAAAAAGATTTGCAAATCGCTAATCTGGAAAGCTTTAAACAGGCACACGCCCGCTATAATAGCGAATCGCTTGAAAAGCTGAAGGAAGTCGCAAAAAATGGCGGCAATATTTTTGAGGAACTTATGGAAACAGTAAAAGTAGCAAGTCTTGGCCAGATCACCCAAGCTTTATATGAAGTAGGAGGTCAATACCGCCGAAACATGTAGATGATGAAATTAACTACTTTACTTAACGAAAACTATTCAATAATAAAAATTTTGTAAAAAAAATAAAATTTGTGATTTGGCATACCACGTTTGCAGGAAATTTCGTTATACTAATAAGTATATGGATGACTTGATGAAAGAAGGTGCGATACAGTGCAACAATATTTACATTACATTTTAATTTTGGCATGCCTTATCGCAACCTTCTTTTTATATAACGAACAATTAGCTGCGATACCTTTACTACTTTTATCCGTCATTTTATTTTATGTGGCTTATAAAAAAATAACAAATTTAAAAAACAAGAAATGAAACTAGCATAGTGATAGCATGTTTGTATATAATGGGTATTATGCTTATGAATAGAGATATAAGTTAAGAAAGGACGTGCACGATTTGAACTTTCGTGGTATGACAGATGAACAACTAGCAGAAGAGTCATTAATCGACTTAGCATACGCACTTTTAGAAGAAAAAAAACAAGCAATGCCTTTAAATGAATTATTAAAAGGAATTCAAGCGTTAAATGGAATTTCAGATGAAGATTTAAAATCTCGTTTAGTGCAATTTTATACAGACTTAAATGTAGAAGGCCGTTTCCTGCTGAATCATGAAAATGGCTGGGGCTTACGAGAGTGGTATAAAGTAGAAACAATCGAAGAAGAAACTGCTCCTACAATTAAGACACGCAAAAAGAAAGCAAAAGTTGCGGATGACGAAGACGAGGATGAAGAAGTAATCGATCTTGAGGAAGAGGATGTATTATTCGAGGAAGATTATGACGAATTCGTAGACGAAGAAGATGAAGACGAAGAGGTTGAAGACGAAATCGACTTTGTTGAAGAAGACATCGAAGAAATCGACGCGGACATTGATGAAGAGCTGATCGATGAAGATGATAGCTTTATTATTGAAGATGAGGACGAGGAATTGGACGAAGAGCTGGAAGATGAAGAAATAAAATAAGTTGTGTTTCAATTTGAAAATTGAAAATACTTGACTTCTTTTTCAGTTACGTATAATCTTTTACTTGGGCTCCTTTTAAAAGGAGAATGACCGTATAAGTAATACGCTCCCCCTGCAAAACGATGCAGGAGGAGCGTTTTTTGTTTTTTGTGGAGGAGGAAATCTAATTTTTCTATAATATCCACATAGATGAGGACAGCATATTTTCAGTTTTTAGTGAGAAAGCTGTGTTTCTATAGTTTGTGACTTTAGAAAACATCCCGACGTATTGTCTCGAACAATGGGTGTTTTTCTGATTTTTTTAGTAATGAGGAGGAATTAAGTATGACAAAGTATATTTTCGTAACAGGTGGGGTTGTATCTTCGCTTGGTAAAGGGATCGTAGCCGCTTCTTTAGGTCGTTTATTAAAAAACCGTGGATTGGAAGTAACAATTCAAAAGTTCGACCCGTATTTAAACATTGACCCAGGTACAATGAGTCCTTACCAACATGGGGAAGTTTTCGTAACGGATGATGGTGCAGAGGCTGATTTGGACTTAGGTCACTATGAGCGTTTCATCGATATCAATCTTGGAAAACACTCAACAGTAACTTCAGGCAAAGTATATCAGTCCGTATTAAATAAAGAGCGCCGTGGTGATTACAACGGTGGTACAGTTCAAGTAATTCCTCACGTAACAAATGAAATTAAAGACCGCGTTCAACGTGCTGGACGTGAAACTTCGGCGGATGTCGTAATTACGGAAATCGGCGGGACAGTAGGTGACTTTGAATCATTATCTTTCCTGGAAGCGATTCGTCAAATGCGCCGCGACCTAGGTCATGAAAATGTCATGTACATTCACTGTACGCTCATGCCTTATATTGCAGCTGCAGGAGAAATGAAAACAAAGCCGACACAACACTCTGTAAAAGAATTGCGATCATTGGGCATCCAGCCAAATATTATCGTTCTGCGTACAGAGCAACCGGTACCACAGGATATGAAAGAGAAAATCGCGTTATTCTGTGACGTAAAACCTTCTGATATTATCGAGTCGCGTGATGCAGAACATTTATATGAAGTACCATTAAACCTGCATGCACAAGGTTTTGACCAAATTGTTCTTGACCATTTCCACATTATTGCACCACAAGCGAATATGGAAGATTGGAAAGAGCTCGTGCATTTAGTGAAAAACTTGGAGCATAAAACGCGCATCGCATTGGTAGGCAAATATGTAGAACTGCAAGATGCATATATTTCGGTAGTGGAAGCATTAAAGCATGCTGGTTATGTATACAACTCGGACATCGAAATTGATTGGATAAATGCAGAACACATTACAGCGGAAAATGTGGAGCAATTGCTAGGTCAGGCAGATGGAATCATCGTTCCTGGCGGCTTCGGTGACCGAGGTGTTGAAGGTAAAATCGAATCAATCCGCTATGCTCGAGAAAACGACGTGCCTTTCTTCGGCATTTGCTTAGGTATGCAAATGGCTACTGTTGAATTTGCCCGCAATGTAATGGGCTTGAAAGGTGCACATTCAACAGAACTAGATAAAGATACAAAATATCCAATTATCGACTTTTTACCAGATCAATCAGAAACAACGGATATCGGCGGTACATTGCGTCTCGGCTTATATCCTTGCAAATTAAAAGAAGGATCACGCGCACGCGCAGCTTATAACGGCGAAGAGTTAGTTTACGAACGTCACCGCCACCGCTACGAGTTCAACAATGAATTCCGTGAAGCGATGGAAGCGGAAGGCATGGTATTCTCAGGCGTATCACCTGACAATAAGCTAGTGGAAATTATTGAATTGCCGGAGAAGAAATTCTTCGTAGCTGGCCAATTCCACCCAGAGCTGATTTCCCGTCCGCAACGTCCGCAGCCATTATTCCGCGAGTTTGTCGGTGCAGCGTTTAACAACCGAAAATAATTATAGGAGCATGTTTCATGAAAATGGGACATGCTATTTTTATTTTCAAGGAAACTATAGATTTTGGCAATGTAGATAACTTTATAAAAAAGTGTTGTCCCCGTCCAGGCAAACCGCGCCAACTTTTCGCACCATTAGACCCCACGACGCAAAAGAAGGGCACTGAAAATCCACGGTTATTTAAAATCCACTATTATTTTTAATAAAGGCTTCTCTTTTAGATTGGATTGGAGTGGATTGGGTAAAATTCACATTTCCTGATAGAAATTCCGGCTCTTAATTAAATTGATCAAAAAAATAACCGGAGTTTTTCCGGTTATTTGCGCAATGTGGCTCTTTTTGGAGTAAATAAGGGGAATTTTTCCGGTTATCCAAAGAAAAATACTCCATTTTCATGTTTTTTAGGTCAATAGGCGGAATTTCTCCGTCTATTGAGGCCATTTTTTATTGTATTTTTTAAATAAGGGGAATTTTTCCGTCTATTTCTTAAAGAGGCATTTAAACGGACCGCCCCCCGTTAATAGCGGATCCCTCTTCATCCAAGTTGCGGTGATCTGTCTCTTTTTTGCCATGAAGCCGCTTTACTGAAAAGTTGCTTAGATTTCCTCGGGGATTTTCAGCTGGCGAATAAAATAGACAGACATATTAACTGAAGAAACGAGACTGGCAGTTGTACCCGTAAAAACTGTTAATTGAAATGAAAGCCCAAAATTAAAAAGACAGATCTTCAGCGCCCTCTGCAAAAGTGGTGGAACGTTTACTTTTGCGTCGGGTCCCCCAATATCTGTCGGAGTTGAACGGGCGCTTTAGCGCTTTTGTTCTAGGATTTTTGTAAGCATGAAATTTTAAGGCAGCGCAAATCGGCTCGGAAGTTGCTGGGAGCGGCCAGCGAATCGTAAAGCAGGCACCGCGCAGCACCTTACCCAAACTATATAAAAAGACAACCCTTATACGTTAAAACGCAATAAGAATCGTCCATTACTTATGCAAACGGTGAATCGGAAATTTCTTCCTCTTCATCATCATCTGCCATCATTTCATCAAATTCCATTTTTATCGCTTCGTAAATGTATAAAGCCGCTATTAAATGAGGGAATACAATGCGTTCTCCGAGCTTTGTCGGATGCGGCAAAATCCCGCCGCGCATCTTTAATGAAATATACGTATATGCAAGTTCGCTTAATTCATTGTCTTCATTAGCAGTCTCGCTTGCCACGGCAGCAAACGGAATAAAATCAGCATTTAATTTTCGGGCTAGCTTCAATGCTTTTTTGTCCGTTGCATGGCGCGTAAAAATAATGACACGGTCAGCGGGCAAAAGCTCCACATCATCCGTATAACGTGCGAATTTTGCAAAAACATCCGCACCAAGTTCTGCATTGGCGGCAATTGCCTCCATTTCACCAAAAACAGCAAAATAAATCGTTCCTTGTCCAATCGCTGCCTGTGCTAATAGACGGGCTGTTTCCTCTATCGATTCTTCCTCGGATTGCTGAATGCGCTGAAGAAGTCCAGTTAATTGGGTCGTTAAAATTTTAGACATATTTCCACCTCAAAGCTATTATAAAAGTGTGCCAGTAAAAAAGCAAAAGTACAAATTGCTATTGTATAAGAAGGAAAAAGCTATTTGAAAACGAATTTAAATATGTAACATTATTTTTATCGAAGGGGAATGACATTGAAGGAAATATTAATTGTTGATGATCAGCAAGGAATAAGGCTGCTATTGAATGAAGTATTTAAAAAAGAAGGCTTCACGACACACTTAGCTGCAAATGGATTCGATGCATTAAAGGTGGCACATGAAAGTTCATTGGATTGTGTTTTATTAGATATGAAAATTCCAGGGATGGATGGGCTGGAAATTTTAGCCCGCCTGAAAAAGGATTATCCGCATCTACCCGTTATGATGATGACTGCCTATGTTGAGCAGCATATGATTGATACCGCGACACAATTGGGCGTGACAAAGTATTTTACAAAACCGTTCAATATTTTCGAAGTGCGGGATGAAGTAAAAAGAATACTGGAAGTCGCCGGAAAAATATAAACGAAACAAGTGAGCAGGCAGTAGCGCATACTGTCTGTTTTTGTTATGATTAAGCTGAATGTTTTTTTGTGGACAAGAAAGAATAAGTTTTAAATACATCCGCAAAAGAAAAGCTCTACTTCATACTATTAAATGTGTGAAATCTTTTTTCCAAGCAATTCATGCGAAATATTGTGCGTGAATGGACGATAGAAAAAATAATTAAAAAAGCATATTACACAAATTATGTTTTTCTGGCAGCAAACTATTTATGTATCTTCGAGGAGGATTTTTATAATGGCATTAGTTTCAATGAAAGAAATGTTAATTAAAGCAAAGGCAGAAGGCTATGCAGTTGGTCAGTTCAATATTAACAACTTGGAATGGACACAAGCCATTTTGCAGGCAGCGGAAGAAGAAAAGTCACCAGTGATTTTAGGTGTCTCTGAAGGCGCCGGCAAGTATATGGGCGGATTTATCGCAGTTGTGAAAATGGTTGAAGGCTTAATGGAAAGCTATAAAATTTCAGTTCCTGTAGCAATTCATTTAGACCATGGTTCAAGCTTTGACAAATGTAAAGAAGCAATTGATGCTGGATTTACTTCTGTAATGATCGACGCTTCCCATCATCCATACGAAGAGAACGTACAAACGACGAAAGCTGTTGTTGAATATGCACATGCCCGCAATGTATCTGTAGAAGCCGAGCTTGGTACTGTCGGCGGTGAAGAGGATGGCGTGATTGGCGGAATTATGTACGCAAATCCGCAAGAATGTAAATCATTGGTGGAAGCTACAGGGATCGATTGCCTGGCTCCTGCATTAGGTTCAGTTCACGGTCCATACAAAGGCAAGCCAAACCTAGGATTCGCTGAAATGGAGGAAATTTCTACATTAACAGATGTTCCATTAGTATTGCACGGTGGTACTGGCATTCCAACAAAGGATATCCAACGTTCAATCTCTTTAGGCACAGCAAAAATTAACGTAAATACAGAAAACCAAATCGCCGCTACAAAAGTAATCCGCGAATTTTTAGATAATGACAAGAAAACATATGACCCACGCAAATTTTTAGGTCCAGCACGCGAAGCGATTAAATCAACAGTAATCGGCAAAATGCGTGAATTCGGCAGCTCTCAAAAAGCATAATTCAGCATTTTTGACAGAGGCCTCCATTCCGTATAAACGGTAAGATCATAGCTTATTCATCCGGCGTTCAAACAATTGCTGGATAAAGGGAAATGCAGGCCGAAAATACTATGTTCAGTGGCAATAGCTGAATGATATCGCAACTTCGAATTCAATTATGCTGAGATATAGTAAATATATTGTTCCATAAAAGAAAAGTGCACTATAAAAGGAGCACTTTTCTTTGTGAATACATGTTTTAACATCTTTCAGAAAAAATCTGAACGCAATTATGCCAAGAATTAATTGATTTTAAAGCATCTCGTTCACAAAAGGGCGGGATGTGTTTTTCTAAGCAAACATAGGAAATAGTATTTCGTAGCAAATTAGTTGATTGGGATGTTGGAAAATCGGCTTTTTCAGCTTAAAGCACCCGCATCGAATTGAAATCAGCGGGAATATAAATTAAATTTTCTGGAGGCAAATACAATGAAATTTTTTATCGATAC
This sequence comes from Solibacillus silvestris, assembly GCF_051967575.1. Taxonomy (NCBI): domain Bacteria; kingdom Bacillati; phylum Bacillota; class Bacilli; order Caryophanales; family Caryophanaceae; genus Solibacillus; species Solibacillus silvestris. Next base: position 79,656 of record NZ_JBQCJW010000012.1, on the reverse strand, counting down.
AGCAAACTTTGATGAGATCAAAGAAGCATACTCATGGGGAATCCTTTCAGGTGTAACGACAAACCCATCATTAGTGGCAAAAGAATCCGGTGTGAACTTCCATGACCGCCTACGTGAAATTGCCGAGTTAGTAAACGGCTCAGTTTCAGGGGAAGTTATTTCCTTGGATGCTGAAGGGATGATTCGAGAAGGGGAAGAACTTGCTGCGATTCACCCGAACATCACAGTAAAACTTCCAATGACACCAGAAGGTTTAAAAGCATGCAAACATTTCTCTGAAAAAGGCATCAAAACGAACGTAACATTAATTTTCTCTGCAAACCAAGCATTAATGGCAGCTCGTGCAGGCGCATCGTACGTATCACCATTTTTAGGACGTTTAGATGATATCGGCCAAGACGGCGTTGAATTGATCCGTGAAATTGCTGAATTGTTTGCGATTCATGAAATTCCGGCAGAAATTATTGCTGCATCAATTCGTCACCCGCAACATATCACACAAGCGGCATTAGCAGGTGCACATATTGCGACAACACCTTATAAAGTATTACAGCAACTGTTTAATCATCCATTAACAGACAAAGGAATTGAAGGATTTTTAGCGGATTGGGCAAAGCGTGAAGGGAAATAATAAGAGTACTTCACAGCAGTCTAGTAAGTATCAATTACGCCGCGGCGTAATTGCGTCCAGATTTTTTTGAGTTTAAGCCCACAGGACGTGGGTTAGTCAGCCTTTGTCGCATGATGCGACGCTTTCAGGCTGACTTCCTCTTTAGAATTCCTTAAAAAAATCTGTGACATCTGCCAGAAGATCCTCTTCATTCAGCGGGTGACCGAGACACCCGCTGAATGAAGAGGAAATTTGTCCAATCGTAAGGGAGAACACAAAATGGATGTATATAAAATTCAAGGCGGACGTCGTCTACAAGGGAAAGTAACCGTTAGCGGTGCAAAAAATAGTGCAGTTGCTTTAATTCCTGCGTCAATTTTGGCAGGTTCTTCCGTTACTATTGGAGGAATTCCGGAAATTTCAGATGCTTGGACTTTAAAGGCGCTGCTTGAAGAAATTGGTGGCGAAGTAACATTCGAAGACGGAAAAATGACAATTGACCCGTCAAAAATGGTCGCGATGCCGCTTCCAAATGGCAATGTAAAAAAATTGCGTGCTTCGTATTATATGATGGGTGCGATGCTGGGGCGTTTTAAACAAGCTGTCATCGGCTTGCCGGGCGGTTGTTTTTTAGGGCCGCGTCCAATCGACCAGCATATTAAAGGATTTGAAGCATTAGGCGCAAAAGTAACGAATGAGCACGGTGCCATTTATTTGCGTGCTGATGAGTTAATCGGCGCAAAAATTTATTTAGACGTTGCCAGTGTAGGCGCGACAATTAATATTATGCTGGCAGCAGTGCGTGCAAAAGGTAAAACAATTATCGAAAATGCCGCTAAAGAGCCGGAAATTATTGATGTCGCTACACTTTTAACAAATATGGGCGCCAATATTAAAGGGGCCGGGACAAGCGTTATCCGTATTGAGGGCGTTGATGAGCTGAAAGGGACGAAACATACGATTATTCCGGACCGTATTGAAGCTGCCACATTTATGATTATGGCAGCAGCAATGGGCGATGGTGTTTTAATTGATAACGTCATCCCGCTTCATTTAGAAGCGGTTACTGCAAAACTTCGTGAAATGGGTGTAAAAGTGGAAGAAAGCGAAGAAAGCATTTACATTCCAATGCAGACGGATTTGCAGGCGGTCGATGTTAAAACACTTGTCTATCCAGGTTTCCCGACAGATGTCCAGCAGCCATTGTCGGTGTTGATGACACAGGCTGAGGGCACGTCGATCATAACAGATACGATTTATTCGGCGCGTTTTAAGCATATTGATGAGCTTCGCCGGATGAATGCAAAATCTAGAGTTGAAGGCAATACAGCCATCATCCAGGGGCCTGCTTCTTTAGAGGGATCAACAGTGACAGCGACAGATTTACGTGCAGGCGCTGCATTGGTTTTAGCTGGCTTAATTGCAAAAGGCGAAACGGAAATTCATGATATATATCATATTGAGCGCGGTTATAGTGCATTAATCGATAAATTATGTGCACTGGGCGCAAATATTAGAAAAGAATCGATTGTCATCAATACGAAGAACAAAGCATAAAATTTGCATAATTCATGAACAAATTCGCGCATCGTCAAGAGTGTGATAAAATAAATTCAGTTGATGAAAATAATAGTAAGTTCATTATACAATTTCAAACAGCAGTTCATACATGCTGTAAGAGTCGGCTTTACCCGATTACAGGAGGCAAACACAAAATGGAACGTAGTTTATCAATGGAAGTAGTACGTGTAACAGAAGCAGCAGCGATTGCATCAGCGAAATGGATGGGACGCGGACTTAAAAATGAAGCAGATGACGCAGCAACAACGGCAATGCGCGTTATGTTTGATACAATCCCAATGCATGCGACAGTTGTAATTGGTGAAGGTGAAATGGATGAGGCACCGATGCTTTATATCGGTGAAGAATTAGGGCTTCGAAATGGCGGACCAGAAGTTGATATCGCAGTTGATCCATTGGAAGGTACAAATATTGTAGCAAAAGGCACAAATGGAGCGATGACAGTACTAGCCATTGCAGACCGTGGCAATCTATTAAACGCACCTGATATGTATATGGATAAAATTGCTGTAGGACCGGAAGCAGCAGGTAAAGTGGATATTAATGCATCTGTTACTTATAACTTATTACAAGTAGCTAAGGCAAAAAATAAAGATATTGCTGATGTTGTAGCAACTCTTTTAGATCGCCCTCGCCATCAGCATATTGTTGATGAGATTCGTGAAGCAGGCGCACGAATTAAGTTTATTCAAGATGGCGATGTAGGTGCAGCGATTAATACAGCATTTGATGAAACAGGCATCGACATTATGTTCGGTATGGGTGGAGCTCCGGAAGGCGTAATTGCTGCAGTGGCATTGAAATGTTTAGGCGGCGACTTCCAGGCAAAATTAGTTCCGGAAGATGAAGAACAGTTAGAGCGCTGCAAAAAAATGGGGATTGACGTAGAGAAAGTATTAATGATGGATGACTTAGTAAAAGGGGATGACGCGATTTTTGCAGCAACTGCTGTTACAGATTCAGAACTTTTACGCGGTGTCCAATATAAAGGCTCTTATGCGCTTACACATTCGGTTGTTATGCGTGCCAAGACAGGTACAGTGCGTTTTATCGAAGGACGTCACAGTATTGCGAAAAAACCGAAGTACGGTCAAATATAACTTCTCATATAATGTAAGTAGATTCAACGTAGAAAATGCCCATTTTCAATTTACTTACAATATTATATAATGAATGCCCAGTATATAAGCTGGGCTTCTTTATAATCAATTACGTCACAGCGTAATTGCACCCGGAATTTTTCGAGCATATTCGAAAACTTTCTTTAGAAAACTGTGGCATCCGCCGGGAGCTGCATCTTGATTTGGCGATTATTTAGGACACCCGCTGAAAAGGGCAAAATAAGTATTCATCTCACCACCTATAGAGATGGGATTCTTCTGCTGAATCAAGATAAATTATATTAAACTTCTTCCAATACGCATTCCTAAACTATCAAAATTACATTACAACATGTAAATATCCAAAATTAAAAAATTATAAATAGACTGGAGAAAACGTATGACAGCATTAACAATTGCTCAATTAGAAAGCATGACATTAAAAGAATTATATGCTTTAGCGAAGCAATATAAATTAATGAATGCTAGTAAGCTAAACAAAAAGGAACTTATTTTTGCGATTTTAAAATCCCGCTCTGAACAAGAAGGCTTCTTTTTCATGGAAGGTGTTTTAGAAATCATCCCTACTGACGGCTTCGGATTTTTACGCCCGATCAACTACTCCCCTTCAAAAGAGGACATTTATATTTCAGCTTCGCAAATTCGTCGCTTCGATTTACGAAATGGAGATAAAGTATCCGGGAAAGTACGTCCACCAAAAGAAAATGAACGTTACTACGGATTATTGCAAGTCGATGCAGTAAATGGGGAAGACCCTGAAGTTGCAAAAGAACGCGTGCATTTCCCTGCATTAACGCCACTTTACCCGGATCGTCACATTAAATTAGAAACAGTGCCTACAAAACTTTCAACACGCATTATGGATTTAGTAGCACCTGTAGGATTTGGTCAGCGTGGTTTAATCGTTGCGCCGCCAAAAGCAGGTAAAACGTCTTTATTAAAGGAAATTGCGAATGCGATTACTACAAACTATCCGGAAGCTGAGCTCATCGTTTTATTAATTGATGAACGCCCGGAAGAAGTAACGGATATCGAGCGTTCTGTTAATGCGGATGTCGTTTCCTCAACTTTCGACGAAGTGCCGGAAAACCACGTAAAAGTGGCGGAAATGGTATTGGAACGCGCACGTCGTTTAGTGGAACATAAGCGTGATGTCATTATTTTAATGGATTCGATTACACGTCTGGCTCGTGCTTATAATCTAGTCATTCCGGCAAGTGGCCGTACGCTTTCAGGCGGTATCGATCCAGCTGCATTCCACCGTCCGAAACGTTTCTTCGGTTCTGCCCGTAATATTGAAGAGGGTGGTAGTTTAACAATATTGGCGACTGCACTTGTCGACACAGGCAGCCGGATGGATGAAGTTATTTATGAGGAATTTAAAGGGACAGGCAACTTGGAATTACACTTGGACCGCGGCTTGGCAGAGCGCCGTATTTTCCCGGCATTGGATATCCGCCGTTCAGGCACGCGTAAAGAAGAGCTTCTCATTCCGAAAGATCAGCTTGATAAATTATGGGCGATCCGCAAAACATTCAGCGATTCCCATGATTTCGGCGAGAAGTTTTTGCGTAAATTACGCACAACGAAAACAAACGAAGAATTTTTCGAAAAGCTTGATACAGATATGAAAAAGGCTACAAACGGTAAAGGTTTGCTGTAGTCAATCAAGTGGAATGATAGAAAATAGTTGCAAACTTTTTTAAGTGTTGCTATAATTCAATAGGTATGAAACGTGCACATATATAGCTGACCTCAACACATTACGCATGTAATGACATATTCGGGCTATGTAAGGTGCAGTTCGAAAATACTCTGTTCCGGATGGTTCAGGGCGAGAGGAGAAAACGAATATGAAACAAGGTATCCACCCAGATTACAAAGTAGCAACAGTAACTTGCTCATGCGGTAACACTTTTGAAACGGGTTCAGTTAAAGAAAAGATCTCAATCGAGTTCTGCAACGAATGTCACCCATTCTACACTGGTCGTCAAAAGTTCGCTTCTGCTGACGGTCGTGTTGACAAATTCAACAAAAAATACGGTATCAAGTAATACCTCTGCCCATTTCCACGTTGTTGGAGATGGGTTTTTATTTTTTGCGCCAATATGCAATATGTATATATAATTGTGTAAAAGCGAAAAGTCATATCAATTCCTGAGTAAATGTATTGTGCAACCAAAACATTAGAAGGAATTAATATGACTCAACCTAATCTTAATTTAAACTTAGAAAAAATTGAAGCAGCGATTATTTATTAGAATATATTGTGCAGTTATTAGAAAACATTAACGGGATATTAGAAAAACTGAGTCGTTTATTCGAAAATCGGCAACCGATATTAGAAAATGTACATACTATATTAGAAGTTCCGGGTTTTATTAGAAGAAGTAAAAACATATTAGAAGAAATTACAAAATATTAGAAAATTTTTATACATGTTTTCCTGAAGGTAAATATTCTCGTAAGAAGACCATCTTTTGCAATAGACGAATTGCGAAAAACTAGCTAATATAAAAGAAGTGAAAAGTTGGCCTTGAGTTCGTTGCTCAAGGTTTTTTATTGGTGAAAAAGCGAACCTGTAACTTTAATAAGAAACGAGGAAAAGCAAATGGCGCAATTATTTTATAAGCATGGGGCAATGAATAGCGGGAAATCGATTGAAATCTTAAAAGTAGCCCACAATTATGAAGAGCAAAACAAAGCGGTACTGATTTTTACTTCAGGAATTGATACGCGCGAAGAAGTAGGTACGGTATCAAGCCGAATTGGTTTAAGACGCCCGGCAATTGCGGTTTTTGATAATACGAATATTTATGAAATCGTAAAAAAACATGATGAAAAATTATATTGTGTACTTATTGACGAAGTACAATTTCTATCAAAAGAACATGTTCTTCAATTGACTCAGATTGTCGATGAACTGAACATCCCTGTTATGGGCTTTGGTCTAAAAAATGACTTCCAGAATGAGCTGTTTGAAGGCAGCCGCTACATGATGATTTACGCAGATAAAATTGAGGAAATGAAAACAATCTGCTGGTTCTGCCATAAAAAAGCGACAATGAATTTACGTGTAGATGAAAATAAAAAACCTGTCCGTACAGGTGATCAAATTCAAATTGGGGGTAATGATAGTTATTACCCTGTTTGTCGCAAATGCCATGCAAACCCGCCACTATAATTTCAGGCAAGGGAATGTATTTTTAAAATAAACTCCAAAAAACCCGGAAGTATGAATGCGAAGGTGTAAATGATATGAAGAAAGTTCATCATAGAGGTAGCAACAACCGTAAAATTTCTTTATACTAGTAAAGGTGCATTTTAACGTGACTCGAAGGAATACGAGTTAATATACAATAAATAATAAAAAACTTTTAGAGGTGAAATATAAATGTTTGATCGTTTACAGGCGGTTGAGGATCGATATGAAAGATTAAATGAATTGCTAAGTGACCCTGATATCGTAAGTGACTCCAATAAGCTGCGCGAATATTCAAAAGAACAATCGGATATTCAGGAAATGGTTGATGTATACCGTGAATACAAATCGGTAAAAGAGCAACTGGCAGATACACGCGAATTAATGGAAATTGAAAAAGATGCAGAGATGCTTGAAATGATGAAGGAAGAGTTTAACGACTTAAACAAACAAGTTCCGGAATTGGAAGACCGTCTGCGTATTTTATTAATTCCTAAAGACCCGAACGATTCGAAAAACGTAATTATGGAGGTCCGCGGGGCTGCTGGAGGTGACGAAGCAAACATCTTCGCCGGGGATTTGTTCCGTATGTATACACGCTATGCAGAGACACAAGGCTGGAAAGTGGATATTATGGAAGCAACACCAAACCCGGCAGGCGGCTATAAAGAAGTGATCTTCATGATTAACGGTCAAGGTGCATATTCAAAATTCAAATATGAAAACGGCGCACACCGTGTTCAACGTGTACCAGCTACAGAATCACAAGGCCGTATCCATACATCAACTGCTACGGTAGCATGCTTACCGGAAGTGCATGTGGAAGATGTGGAAATCCATGAAAAAGATATTCGCGTTGATACATTCGCTTCATCGGGTGCGGGTGGTCAGTCAGTAAATACAACGATGTCCGCTGTACGTATGACCCATTTACCGACAGGCGTTGTTGTTTCGATGCAGGATGAGCGTTCACAAATTAAGAACCGTGAAAAAGCGATGAAAATTTTAGTTGCGCGTGTAGCGGATAAACACCGCCAAGAAGCACAGGCTGAAATCGATGCAACACGTAAGACAGCAGTAGGAACAGGCGACCGTTCTGAACGTATCCGTACTTACAACTATCCGCAAAACCGCGTAACAGATCACCGAATTGGTCTGACGATTCAAAAGCTAGATCAAATTGTTGAAGGTAAACTGGATGAAGTAATCGATGCACTTATTTTGGATGAGCAAGCAACACGCTTAGCGAATTTAAATGAAAATGCGTAAAACAATTTTTGAGGCCCTGAATGGGGCTTCTTCTTTTTTAGAGGAAAATGGTCGCGAAGGTAATGCTGCAAGATTGCTATTGCAACATATTTTACAGACAAATTATTCAGGCTTAATGATGAAAATGCATGATCGATTGACAGATGAACAGCAACAACAGTTTGATGCATATATAAAAGAGCATATTAAAGGTCGTCCCGTCCAGTACATTACAGGCGTGGAAGAATTTTATGGCCGTTCCTTCATTGTTGACGAATCGGTGTTAATACCGCGCCCAGAAACAGAAGAATTAATCGCAGGGGCCATTGAACGGATCGAAAAGCTATTTGGGGAAAATAAAGAACTGAAATTAGCGGATATTGGGACAGGCAGCGGGGCAATTTCGATTACGATGAAAAAAGAGTACCCAAAGCTCCATGTAACAGCGACTGATATTTCAAAAGAAGCATTAGCCACAGCAGAGAAAAATGCTGAGCGACTTCAGGCGAACATCATTTTTAAGCAAGGCGATTTAACAGCGCCGCTTGCTTCTGAAAAGTGGGATATCGTTTTATCAAACCCTCCATATATCGCGTTTGATGACATGGATGAAATGTCGGATATCGTCTTGGCGCACGAGCCGCATAATGCATTATTTGCGGAGGAGGAAGGTCTCCTGCTTTATCGCAAACTAGCAGAGAATTTGCCCGCGCTGATGAATACTCCTGCTTTAATTGGACTGGAAATTGGTTATACACAAGGAGAAGCGGTTGGGAATTTCTTTAAACAAAGCTTCCCGAATGCGAAGGTTTCAGTTGTTAAAGATATTAACAAAAAAGATCGTATCGTTTTTTGCGAAATTTGTGAATAAAATCTAGCTTCCTTGTAAACAATGTTTTGCAAGGAGGAATGATAATGTTACATGATTACGATATTCAAAGTGCGCCAAATCTATTTTTAGCGATTGCCAAATTACTAGTTAGTGTTTTGTTTATATATAGCGCTGCCTGCATTGTCCCTGTTTTTGTGGAGGAAGTGCGTGAAGGGCAAGGACAGCATGACGAACAATTGAAAATCCGGGTTATCGCAAACAGCTCCACAAATGCGGATCAATCAGTAAAGTTGCAAGTTGTGGAAACAATTCAAGCCTATATGCAAAATACGGAAGACTTTTCAGAAGATATCCACAGTGTGGAAAAGATTTATCAAGAAATTCAGAAAAATTACCCACATTTAAACATTTCGTATAACTATGGGGATAACTTAATACCGCCAAAATGGTATTCAGGACAATTTTATCCACAAAACAACTATTATTCCGTCAATTTCATTATAGGGCAAGGGCGGGGTGAAAACTGGTTTTGTGCAGTGTTTCCAACGCTTTGCGTAAAAGATGAACCGATTAAAAGTGAACGTCCAACTTTTTACGTCTCTGAATGGTGGAAAAAAAGTAAGAAAAAAAATAACCCTCAAAAAACAGAGGAATATGCACAACAAGCTGTTAGTTATTAACAATTTGTGGATAGTTATATGAAAAACTTGCAGAAAGGGGGATCAAATGATGCACACATTACAATTAGCTGTGGATGATTTTGTGGATAATTCAGAAAATTATACACAAGCTGTGGATTTGCTGGATAATGGCGAAGTTGTGGCATTTCCAACAGAAACAGTGTACGGTTTAGGCGCAGTTGCCACAGATGAACAAGCAGTGAAAAAAATATTTGCCGCAAAAGGCCGTCCTTCCGACAATCCTCTTATTGTGCATATCGGAACAGCAGAGGAAGTTTCACTATATACAGCAAATATTTCTGAAGTCGCAAAAAAATGCATGGAAGCTTTTTGGCCTGGTCCGTTAACGCTGGTCATGCATGCAAAGCCAAATATATTGGCGCCGAGCGTTACGGCGGGATTGCAAACGGTCGGGATACGCATGCCAGATCACCCGGTTGCCCTTAAACTGCTCCAAACATTAAAAAAACCATTAGCCGCGCCAAGTGCCAATCGCAGCGGCAAGCCGAGCCCGACGAAAGCAAGCCATGTCTTTGAAGATTTACAAGGCATTATCCCGTGCATTTTAGATGGCGGAAGAACGGGCATTGGCGTAGAATCGACGGTTTTAGATGTAACTTTATCAGAGCCTGTTATTTTACGTCCGGGCGGGGTGACAAAGGAAATGCTGGAAGAGGTAATTGGTCCTGTTCTTGAACCGAGCTTTGAACAGCAAAAAATCGAATCAACACCAAAAGCGCCAGGGATGAAGTATACACATTATGCACCGGACGCCCCTGTCTATTTAATCGATGCTGACGAGGGAATTATTGAAGCGGCGATTGCAAATCTGAAATCTGGGCATAAAGTGGCGTTATTAGCTCCGGAATGCTTTAAAGAAATGAAAGCAGATTACTATTTTTCCTTAGGCGAAGCACATGATGCTGAGCAAATGAGCGCAGCATTGTATGATGCATTACGCGCATGTGACAAAACAGCTGCAACGATTATTTTAGCAACAGCGACATCTAAAACAGGTGTCGGCACAGCGATCATGAACCGCCTGGAAAAAGCAGCCGGCGGCAATTGGTATCAACCATAAAACAGTATCAGACCACATCCAGCAAAATTTTGAGGATGTGGTTTTTTGTTGGACATAAAACGATAGGATAATTCCCCTGCTGGAAGCATAAATTACAACAGCGCATAGAGGAAGAGGGGAAAAGATGCAGGAAGTGGTTGCAGGAATATTAATGTCATTTGATGTCGTAGCGCTTTATTTAATTGCTACAAATGTAAAAGCAAAATGGCTGTTAGCATTATGGACGGCATTTTTACATATGATTTTCCCGTTAATAGGCTATCACTTCGGGGAATGGATTGCGGTCTATTTAGCTAAATGGACGACAAGCCTTTCCACATTATTATTATTTTTTATAGGGCTGCAATTATTGCTTTCAAAGAAAAACGAAAATCTTCCAGCAAAATCTTTGCCCATTATCGCAATATTTGCAAGCATTGATACCTTTTCAGTTAGCCTTTCTTTTGGTATGCTAAATTTACAAAAATATGTTTTTATCATAAGTGCAGGATTATCAACTTTTTTGCTATCTTATGTTGCATTGGTAGTTGCTCAAAAAACTACAATTTTAAAAAACAATGCATTAAAAAAAATTGCCGGTTTATTATTGATTATTATGAGTATTATGCTATTAAAATGGTAAAATAGAGGAAGTGATGGAGATAAATATTTACTTTATTTGTACAGGCAATACATGTAGAAGTCCTATGGCAGAAGCAATTTTAACAGCTAAAAATTATGAAAATATAAATGTGCGCTCTGCAGGAATTTATGCTCATGAGGGTAGTGAAATGTCCTCATATTCCCAAGAAGTATTAACGCAAAACAATATCGGACATTCACACAGCTCATCGCAATTTACATTGGAGGGTGCGCAGTGGGCAGATTTAATTTTAACAATGACAGCGGCTCATAAGGAAATGGTCACACGTCTTGTGGAAGAGGCTGCACAGAAAACATTTACTTTAAAAGAATATGTCGCAATGGAAAACGGGCTCGATATTCAAGATCCATTCGGTGGAGACCTGCAGCTGTATGAACAAACCTATGAACAATTGAACGAAGCGATTGACAAGCTAGAAGATAAATTAAAAACGGAGGGAAAAATATAATATGAATTCTCAGAAAAAAGCATTTAATTTACGTCGGAAACTCGTACTGTTTGTAGGGATATTAGCGCTAATTACATATACGTGCAGTTTTGTGTTTATCGAATACTTACACCCTATGTTTTTTGAAACAACGAGCACAAGCCTGTTCCAAATCATTACGTATTTATTGGGAATCTTTTGGTCTTGCGCATTGGCAGCCATGTTCAGTCTAGTTATCGTGCGCCCATTGCAGCGATTAGAAGCAAGCGCCAACCAAGTGGCGGAAGGAAAAATCGGGAAAGATGTCGAGCTGCCAAAAACAAATGACGAAATTCGTACAGTAGCTGAAGCATTTCAGGCGATGGTCGTTAATTTGCGTAAAATGGTAAATGGTATTGAGGACAATTATAAAACAACTGATGAAACGATTCGCAAGCTATCGGATGAAAGCATTTCAGTCACGGAAAATGCCGAGCAGATCACGACGAATATTAGCCATATTTCATCAGGGGCTGAATCGTCGGCAATCGCAATCCAGGAAACAGTGGAAGCAATTGAAGAAGTGCGTACATTAGCTTCGGAAGTAAATAACAAAGCATTACTTTCAGCTGGTCGCTCTAAAGATTTATTGTCCAATTTGACATCGACAACAGATGCGATTAATGGAGTCGTAAATAGTATCCAAAAAATAGCATCGGACAACGAAAATTCATTAGTAAACATACGTGAATTAGAAAAAAACGCTGAGCAAATTGAACGTATTATCAGTTTAGTAGGGGATATCGCAGGACAAACAAATCTGCTTGCATTAAACGCCTCAATAGAAGCAGCACGAGCAGGTGAGCACGGAAAAGGCTTTGCGGTTGTAGCAGAGGAAGTACGCGGTTTAGCTGATGAAAGCGCCAATGCAGTTCAAGGGATTGCAGCATTAATTCAAACAATGCAGCAAAATGTTTCAATCGTAGTAAAGCAAATGAACGAACAAGTCACATTCGCGGTAAACGAATCATCGCGTGTTTCTGAAACAACATCAGCAGTGGAAGGCATGACGAAATCGGTTTATGAAATGGCGGACGATGTCATTCAAATTTCGCAATTAGTCGAGCAGCAAATGAAAAATATTGAACATACATCGCATCAATCCCAGGAAGTAGCAGCAATTGCCCAGCAAACTTCTGCAAGTGCCCAAGAAGTAAATGCCGCATCGTCTGAACAGGCCCATGCGATTAAGCAAGTAGAAGCACTTGCAAGCAGTTTAAAACAACAATCTGCAGAGCTGTATAAAATGATTCAGCAATTTGATCGCAATCAATAATCCAATGTTTAGAAAGCTTAGGCGGTGCTAAAAGTCAACTCAACTTTTAGCACCGCTTTTTTGCATTATAATTATTTGCTGAATAGAAGGGTTCCTCTTGTCACCGGATTATTTTAATGTTCACAAAAATAAACACCGTTTACTTTTGTGTAATTAGTTGTTAGAATATTTTGAAAAGGGGGTGCTTGTGTGGGAATTACAACGCAAACAAAGAACTATTCATTTACCTCATTTATTCAGCAGCGCAATGTGTTGAATGATTGGGACAATCCATTTTTGCAGCAAGTTTTGAAAAGCATTTTAAAAGAAGGCTACGAGGCGCTTGAACAGGAAATCGCGCCATATGTCCAAAAACTTTCCACAACATGGAGAGAAGTTACGGACGAATTGGCACGCCCGGAAAATTCGCCGAAAATCCGTCATTACAATGCTTACAATGAGCGAATTGACCGGATTATCCGACCATTAGAGGCAGTCCGGTTAACGGAGGAAATTTTTAATGGGGGACTTTTTGCAAAGAATAATTTGCCATATGAAGGTATTACGAAACGCTATTTTCTGCATGGCAATGGGGAAGCGGGAATTACATGTCCACTTGCTTGCACGGATGGACTTATCGCTTTAATCGAAGCATTTTACAAGGAAGTGCCGCAGCCGGTAAAGGAAATTTATGAGCATGCCAAAAATGGGCGAAACGGCCAATTTGCTGTCGGTGCACAGTTCATGTCAGAAATCCAAGGAGGCTCGAACATACCCGCGAATGTGTTGAAAGCGGTTTCAGCGGGCGATCATTATTTATTGTATGGCAATAAATTTTTCTGTTCAGCAGTACATGCGGATTACTCGGTTGTCACGGCGAGAGTTGATGGAACGGATGATGTTGCGGTCTTTGTCGTTCCTACATGGCTGGAAGGGGATAAGGAAAAAGAAAAACGCAACCATCATACAGTGAATAGACTTAAATGGAAACTCGGTACAAGTGAATTGCCTTCAGGGGAAATCGACTATGATGGGGCGATTGCTTATCGCATCGGGCCGCAAAACAGAGGTGTCGCATTAGCGGTCAGCGTTGTTTTAACACGTTCCCGCCTAGATATTGGCTTTTCCAGTGCAGCTTTCGTTATGAGGGCGGCACGCGAGGCGATGCTTTATGCGAAATTCCGCCAAGTATTTGACCGGAAGATTGAAGAGTTTCCGATGGCAGCAGCGCAATTGGAAGATTTACAAGATGCAGCAAAGCGAATGGCCGCAACAGCCTTTACAGTTTATGAGCGTTTTTTGGCTGTCGAAGATAATTCGGCGTCATTGCAAGCATTTGCTGCACGCGAAGTGATTTTATTGCAAAAAATTTATGCATCGAAGGAAGCTGTCGAAAAATTGCGCCTGGCGATTTCAATTTTCGGCGGACATGGGGCGATTGAAGATTTCTCATCCATACCGCGCCTGTTTAGAGACAGCATGGTAAACGAGCTATGGGAAGGGCCGCGGAATGTATTGTTGGCCCAAATTTATCGCGATTTACACAAAATGCTGAAAACTGTGGCATTACGTGATATTTTAACCGCCATGTTCCCGAATTTGGAGACAGGGCAACTGCAAGATGCAGAACAAGAGCTCTCCCGAATTATGCAGATTGATTTGACTGCATTGCCAAACGCGCAAAACCGTCAAGCTGCACGCAGATGGGAGCAAATTTGGGAATCATTGTTTTTAGCCTATCAGCAACAAATTGTAAAAGATTTTGAATATGCAGCTATTTTGCCGGAATCATTGTTTTCACAAATTTAAAAAGATTTTAAGGGGTGTTTGTGGATGGGAATTCAAGTTGGACAAATTTTAGCGAGCCGTGCCAAATTGTCAGGGGAAAAAGTAGGGTTTATTAATGGGGATAAAAAAATCACTTTTACGGAAATGAACAATCGGGCAAATGCTTTTGCGGCGTTTTTGCAAAATCAAGGCCTGCAGAGCGGAGATAAAATTGCGTTACTTTGCAAAAACAATGAAGATGTCGTTGCCGCATTTTTTGGAGCTGCAAAATTGGGCATTATTACCGTTGTCTTAAATTACAGATTACAAGCCGAAGAATTGGACTATATTTATGCGCATAGTGATGCACAGATTTTAGTGCATGATGCTGTATTTCACGAACTGGTAAATCAATTAAAAACAGTAAAGCGCACAATCTCGCATAAAACTTCGCCGAGTTTAGCAGATGTGTTTGAGGAAAAAGCAATAGAGCCGGTACAGCAAACTTCCGGTGATGATCCGATTATAATGATGTATACATCTGGTACTACCGGCCGTCCTAAAGGTGCGCTCATTTCGCATAACAACTTGCAGGCCGCTTCGATTGGTTTATCGCATACGATTGATTGGTGGGAGCAAGACCGCTTCTTAATGGTTGCCCCGTTTTTCCATATCGGAGGATTCGCACCGCTAGTAACAAATGTTCATACAGGGGCAACGATGGTGTTAATGGAGGATTTCCATCCGGTAGAAGCGTGGAAACTAATTGAAAAGGAACGTATAACAACATCGATGACCGTTCCTGCCATGCTAGCATTTTTGCTGCAAACATACCCAATGGTGAAAACCGACATTTCGACGTTGCGCTATTTCACATGTGGCGCATCAGCCGTTCCTGCCCCGCTTATTTTAGGATGTCGGCAATTAGGCATTCCGATTCAGCAAGTATATGGCATTACGGAATATACGGGCGCGGTTTCGTTTTGGAAGGCGAGCCAAAACGAAGAAAAATATGATTCAATGGGCAAAGTCGTCATGCAGGGCACCGTTCGCATTAAAGATTTAACGACAAAAGAGGAGCTTCCAACTGGTGAAGTGGGCGAGATCGTTTTGACAGGTCCACAGATTTTTGTAGGCTACTATAAAAATGACGAAGCTTACCATGCGGTTGTAAAAGATGATGAGTTTTACACAGGGGATGTAGGCTATGTTGATAATGAAGGCTTTTTATATGTTGTTGATCGTGTGAAAGATATGATTATCAGCGGCGGCGAAAATATTTACTCAGCTGAATTGGAGCTTATTTTAGCACAGCATGACGCCATTCAGGAAGTTGCCGTTATAGGGCGGCCAGATGAAAAATGGGGGGAAGTGCCGGTAGCTTATATCGTGAAGAAGGCAGAGCACGACATTGCATCTGATGAAGTGATCGATTATTGCAAATCGCGGCTTGCTTCATACAAGGCAGTGAAAGATGTAGTATTTGTGGAAGCATTACCACGCAATGCAGTAGGGAAAATACTGAAAATGCATTTGAAAGAATTGCAGAATAGTTGATTGGCGAAGATGTGCAGCTATTTACTGCACATCTTCAATTTGTCATGGGAAGGCACGACTTCCATATGTTCAATTATTGCAGGACGATTTATTCAGCAAGTGCTCCACTAACGATAAAATTAACGCCAGCGACTGTTCCTCCGAATACTGCGGCAAGTTTTTATAGGTGATGAGCAAGCCATTTAATGTGGAAAACAATAGCTGTGTTTCAACTTGCACATGTTCTTGTGCAACTGTCCTTAATAGCCCCTGCTTGAAAACTTGGAATAATTTAGCGGTTTCTTCCACAAATATTTGCGGCGATTGCTGCTCTTTTGATTGCAGCATAAAATGTGCCATCATTTGATAAAGTGTGTCATGCTCATATAAATATGTAATATAGCCTTTCGCCAAGCCATTAATATCCGAGTATTGTGCAAGCGATTGTAGAAGCTTTTCATTTTCATGCTGCATCGCAAGTAAAAACAGATGTTGCTGATCCTCAAAATATTTATATAAAAGTGCGGGGGAAACATTCGCTTTTTTCGTAATTTCACGCACACTCACTTCTGCAAACGGCTTTTTACTAAACAGATCAATGGCAGCATCAATCATTTGCTGCCGATTTTGTTGCTTTTTTAATTCACGCTTTGACATACCGATTCACCTCATTACGTGCATTATAGCAAAAATTTGAAATGATGGAACAGAGTCATGGCAAAACTTCCAATAGCGGGATATAAGCCGATAGTACGCCATCGCTTATCGCCGTAATAAAGCCGGCAACCTGCTTAGTTTCCTCGTCAACAGCCAAAATGATGTGGGAACTATTTTTTAATAGCTTGAAATGTGCTGCCATGCTCGGCGGGCTAGGCCAATCAACAAAAAAGCCTGTTAACATATGCTCTGTAATATTTTCAATATGATTTTGGTAAATCAATGTCAGTCAACTCCCATCATTTTATCGAAATAATTAGGAGTCCATCTCAAAAGTACAGCAACATAATTTATACCTCCCGAAGCCGTTCACTTCAATAATCTTACAATACTTTGCAGATTTTTTCAGTATATAATTAAAGGCATTTTAAAAGATTCTGAAAACCATAAGGAGCCCAACGATGGATAGCGGTCAATCAATTTTGCAAAGGGAATCATTTCAGTATTACGAGATAAATAATCGAATCTCGAACTCTAAAACATTTGTCGAAAAAAAGGCAAATGTTTTTTATATGATTATAGAACTATTTTCAGAAAATTATAAATATAGGTTGCATTTTTCGTTTGGATTAGGTAATTTAATGATAATAATTATTTTCTTCAGTGGAATAAATTAAAAATAGGTATTAATATTTCTGCTTTATGTAGGGATATTAATATAAATAAGCTAAGGGGTGTAGAAGAAATGAAATATGTCAAAAATTTTGCATGGCTATTTGTAGTGGTCCTTTTTTTGGTAGCATGTTCTTCTAATGACGAGAGTAGTAGTTCATCAAGTGATGTTGCATCAGATTCAGGAACGAACAATGAAGCAAATACTTCGAATAATACAAGTTCCGGAGACGCGGATGAACTTGTCATTGGAGTAAATGAAAACTTTATTTCGATGGACCCTCATAATACGGGTGACACTAACTCGAACTCTGTACAAAGTGCAATGTTGGAAGGGCTGCTAGGCTTTGATAGCGAAGGGAAGATTATCGAGGTATTGGCGACTGAATACAATGTAAGTGATGATGCGTTAGAGTACACATTCAAACTGCGCGAAGGCGTGAAATTCCATGACGGCGAGGATTTCAATGCGGAGGCGGTAAAGGCAAACTTCGAGAGAATTATGAATGATGACAGCCTGCGTTTGTATTCACGCGGATTCAATATTGTAAAATCGGTTGATGCAGTAAGCGAACATGAAGTGAAGGTAACATTGACAGAGCCTTATGGACCGATGATTACACGATTTGCCGTCGCAAAAATAATCAGTCCGAAAATGTTGAGCGAGGAGCTTTCGGAAGTGCCGAAAAAGGTTGTCGGTACAGGGCCTTACAAATTTGTCGAGTGGGTGCAAGGAGATCATCTAACAATTGACCGATTTGACGGATATTGGGATGGCGCGGACCGTGTACAAAAAATTACGTATAAGCCCGTACCGGAAAACGGCTCGCGTGTTGCGATGCTAAAGACTGGTGAAGCCCATGTTATTTATCCGGTACCAGCGCAAAATATGGCCGAATTAGAGAGCAACAAAGATGTGCAGATCAATACAGTACCTTCAACGATTGCCCGCTATGTATCGTTGAACACATTTAAAGAACCATTAAATAACGAAAAAGTGCGCCAAGCATTAAACTATGCTGTAGATAAAGATGCGTTCTTAAAAGTTGTAAACTCAGGTTTAGGTGTACCGCTGGATTCCATTATTCCATCAAAAACATTGTTCTATGAAAAACAGGAAATGTACAGCTATGACGTTGAAAAAGCGCAATCTTTATTAGCCGAAGCAGGCTATGCGGATGGCTTTGAGATTGAAATCTGGGGTAATACGAACTCCGATACGATGAAAGGTATGCAGTTTATTCAGCAGCAATTAAAGAAAATCAATGTAAAAGTGGATATTAAGTCAATGGAGGAAGCGACATTATCCGATGAAATATACGGCGCGCAAACACCTGAGGAAGCAAAACTGATGATGTGGTATGTAAGCTGGTCGTCTTATCCATCAGATGTTACGAACGCAACAAAGCCGTTGTTCCATAGCGGTTCATTCCCTCCGAATAGTGCGAATACGGCATATTACAATAATGCTGAAACAGACAAGCTGATGGATGAGGCAAACTCGATTTCAGATGAAGCAAAACAAGCTTCATTATATTCCCAGCTTCAAAGAGAAGTTTATGCAGATGCGCCATGGATTTTTTTAGGCGTGGATGAAGTGGTCTACGGCGTGCGCTCAGATGTAAGCGGTGTCGTTGTAAACCCTACAGGAGGCTTGGATGTACGGGATGCAAAGATGAAATAATAGCGAGTCTTTCAAAGGAGGCGGGCAGCATAGTCTTCCGTCTCCTATTTCTTTTGAAACGAAAGGGGGATTTCGATGCATAGGTTTATTTTACGAAGAATCGTCGAAATTATTCCGATTTTAATAGTCGTATCGATTGTCACCTTCTTGTTTATTCATTTAATACCTGGTGACCCTGCACGTTTAGTAGCCGGTAAAGATGCGACATTGGAGGAAGTGGAAAATGTACGACGTGATTTAGGGCTCAACAAACCAATAGTTGCACAGTATTTTGATTATATGAAAAACATGGTAACAGGAAATTTAGGCACTTCGCTCACAACAGGATTACCAGTAATCGATATGTTCAAAACACGTTTTATGCCGTCGATATACTTAACCTTTTTCGCCATGATTTGGGCAACGATTTTTGGTTTGCTCATCGGTGTCCTGTCTGCAGTGTTTAAAAATAAATGGCCCGATTATTTCGGAATGGTTGTGGCGGTTTCGGGCATTTCGATCCCGGGCTTTTGGCTGGGGCTATTATTAATCCAGTTTTTCTCGGTGCAGCTAGGATGGTTGCCTACAGGAGGAATCGACAGTTTAAAGAGCTATATTTTGCCATCCATTACACTTGGGGCGGGTATTATGTCGATGATTGCACGTTTTACAAGGTCGTCGCTGCTGGAAACATTGCAAGCCGATTATATTAGAACGAGCCGTGCCAAAGGTCTCTCCGAAAAAACGGTTATTTTTGGGCATGCATTGCGAAATTCGCTCATTTCAGTAGTGACAATCGCAGGTTTGCAATTTGGTTTTTTATTAGGTGGCTCGGTTGTTGTTGAAACGGTATTTAGTTTTCCCGGGATGGGACGGTTATTAATTGACTCGATTGCTTTTCGTGATTACCCAGTAATTCAATCGGCACTTTTGCTTTTCGCTTTTGAATTTATTTTGGTGAATTTAATTGTTGATATTTTATACAAAATTTTAAATCCGAAAATTCAGTTGAATTCATAAGGAGGCTTACTTATGTCAACTACTGTTATTGAAAGCAAAGACCAGGTGAAACCGGTCGTGGAATATTCTCCTGTGAAAGAATTTTGGACGAATTTTAAGCGCAAAAAAGTCGCGCTCATCGCAAGTGTGTTCATTTTGCTGTTAATTGTTGTCGCTTTTATTGGACCATATATCGTTCAATACGATCCTTATGAGCCGAATTACGATGTCATTTTGGAAGGACCAAGCGCGGCGCATTTTGCCGGCACCGATGAATATGGCCGCGATATTTTCAGCCGCCTCGTAGTGGGCACGAAAATTTCGCTGCTCGTCAGTTTCAGCGCCGTTTTTTTAGGCCTGATTTTTGGGACGGTTTTAGGATTGATCAGCGGCTATTTCGGGGGCTGGATCGACAAGTTGATTATGCGTATTTGCGACATTATGTTTTCATTCCCGGATTTGCTGCTGGCGATTGCGATTGTGGCGATTTTGGGGCCCGGTATTAATAACGTGATTATTGCGGTAATGATTTTCAGTATTCCTTCGTTTGCCAGACTTGTTCGTGGAGCAACACTGAATGCAAAGGAAAATGTATATGTAGAAGCGGCTCGTTCGATGGGGGCATCGCGCACACGCATTATTTTTAAGCATGTTTTCCCTGAAACGATCAGCGAACTGATTATCTTTGTGACAATGCGTATCGGTACAGCGATTTTGGCGGCATCCAGCTTAAGCTTCTTAGGATTGGGGGCAAGTCCGGAAACACCTGAATGGGGCGTCATGCTAAGCAGCGGACGTGATTACTTGGGAACGAACTCACATGTTGTCATTATGCCGGGAATTGCGATTTTCTTGACAGTGTTAGCGTTTAACCTTGTCGGTGACGGATTGCGCGATGTACTGGATCCAAAAACAAAGAACAGTTAAGGGGGGATGTATATGTCACGAACATTATTGGAAGTACACCAGTTAGAAACATCCTTTCAGCGAGACAGGCAGCAAATCAAAATTTTGCGCGGTGTCAATTTTATGATTCGAAAGGGTGAGGTGCTCGGGCTAGTAGGCGAATCCGGCAGTGGCAAAAGCATAACCTCCTTATCGATAATGCGATTATTCCACGGCACGACGGGAACGATTGATGCTGGTTCCATTAAATTCGACAATCAAGAGCTGACGAAACTTTCCGAAAAAGAATTGCGGAAGCTGCGCGGCAAAAATCTGTCGATGATATTCCAAGAGCCGATGACGTCGTTAAATCCAGTGATGAAAATCGGAAAGCAGCTAACCGAAGTCATTCGATTGCATTTAGGCTACGACAAAAAGCGAGCAGTGCTGCATGCAGTCGATATGCTGGAAAAAGTGGGAATCGGCCGGGCAGAGGAGATTATGCACGAGCATCCACACCAGTTATCCGGCGGGATGAGGCAGCGTGTCATGATTGCGATGGCAATGGCATGTCATCCAAGCCTGCTCATTGCAGATGAGCCAACAACGGCGCTCGATGTAACAATTCAGGCTCAGATTTTGCAGCTTATGAAAAAGCTGAAGGAAGAAAATGATACAGCCATTTTATTGATTACCCATGACTTAGGGGTTGTGGCGGAAATGTGTGACCGTGTCGTTGTCATGTATGCCGGCGAAGTAGTTGAAGAGGCAACGGTCTTTGAATTGTTTGCAAATCCAAAGCATCCGTATACGAAAGGGTTGATCGCATCTGTTCCGAAGCTAGGCGAAAGCAAGGATGAGCTTGATTCAATTAAAGGGCAAGTGCCATCACCAATGAATATGCCGGCAGGATGCAAATTCGCGCCACGCTGTGAAATGGCAATGAATATTTGTTTAAAGCAGGAGCCGGCAATGCATGAAGTCGGATCCCAGGCGAAATGTGCTTGTTGGCTTTATGAGGCAAAGGAAGTGAATCATGTACATGGCTAGCATTATTTCTGTTCAGAACTTGAAAAAGCAATTTCAGGTTGGGGGTGGCTTATTCGAAAAAAAGGAATTCGTCAATGCGGTGGTCGATGTATCATTTGACATTAAGCAAGGCGAAACATTTAGTCTCGTTGGCGAAAGCGGCTGCGGAAAATCAACGACAGGACGTTTAATTACAAGGCTTATCGATCCGACGGCAGGAAAAATACTAGTAAACGGTCAAGATGTGGCAAACGCAAAGTATGGCGAGCTGACCGAATTACGTGAAACGGTTCAAATGATTTTCCAAGACCCTTATGCATCGTTGAATCCGAGGATGAAGGTGAAGGATTTAATCGCGGAGCCCCTAGTCATTCATACGAAGTTTTCGAAACAGGAGCGCGAAAGACTAGTTTATGAAATGCTGGAAGTAGTAGGGCTGAATGTCGAGCAGGCAAACCGCTATGCCCATGAATTCAGTGGAGGGCAGCGTCAGCGGATTGGCATTGCCCGGGCATTGATCACTAAACCGAAACTGATCATTGCTGATGAACCAGTATCGGCGCTCGATGTATCGATCCAATCGCAAATACTGAATTTATTGAAAAGATTGCAGCAGGAATTCAATTTATCGTATTTGTTTATTTCACATGATTTAAGCGTTGTTGAACATATTAGCCATCGGGTCGGGGTGATGTATTTAGGCACCATTGTCGAGCAGGGCGAGAAGGATGCGATATTCAATAACCCGCAGCATCCATATACACAGGCTCTTTTATCCTCTGTGCCGATAGCCGACCCGACACTTCGCCGCGAGAAGATTATTCTGAAAGGGGATATCCCGAATCCGAAAAATCCGCCAAGCGGCTGTACATTCCATACGAGATGCCCGTATGCGATGGATATTTGCAAAAAGGACATTCCGGTGATGGAGCAAGTGAACGGCAAACAAGCAGTTGCGTGCCATTTAATGAATGGAATAAAAGAGCAGGCACAAGTATAAACATTGCATAAAAGGAGATGGAAAATATGAAAATTGGATTAAGCACGTATAGTTTGGTGAAGAAAATGCGCGATGGTGAAATGGATGTCATCGATGTATTGCACTGGGTGAAAGAAAACGGCGGGGAGCATGTGGAATTGGTGCCGTATGAATTTTCGGTAGTCGATAATTATGAGCTTGCACAAAAAATTAAAGATACTGCGGAAGAGCTCGGATTGGAGTTATCGGGCTATTCATTGCCGGCGAATTTCGTTCAAGAAACGGAAGAGGCGCTGCTGGAGGAAGTTGAGCGGCTGAAAAAACATATCGACGTCATCCATTTCATGGGCATTAAAGTATTGCGCCATGATGTTACACTATTTACGATTCCGAAAGAAGATATGACCATTCATTATTACAATGAGCATTTTGATAAAATGGTGCGCGGCAGTCAACTGCTTGCAGATTATGCGAAGCAATTCGGCATCACGACGACAATTGAAAACCATGGCTTCAATGTGCAATCAAGTGACCGTGTCCAGTCAATCATCCATGCTGTTAATCGCGACAATTTCAAAACGACGCTGGATATCGGCAATTTCCTATGTATCGATGAAGAACCATTGGTAGGCGTGAAAAAGAATATTCCATATGCGGCACGGGTGCATTTCAAAGACTTTTACATTCGCCCATACTATGAGAACCCAGGCGGCGGCGAATGGTTTAGAACAGTGCAGGACAACTATATTCGCGGTGCCATTAT
The DNA here is from genome assembly GCF_051967575.1 of Solibacillus silvestris. Taxonomy (NCBI): domain Bacteria; kingdom Bacillati; phylum Bacillota; class Bacilli; order Caryophanales; family Caryophanaceae; genus Solibacillus; species Solibacillus silvestris. Next base: position 55,987 of record NZ_JBQCJW010000012.1, on the reverse strand, counting down.
CGGACACGGCGACATCAATATGCGGGAAATCATTAAAATTGTTAAAGGTTCAGGCTATGACGGCTATTTGATTGTAGAATTCGAGGGGATGGAAGACTGCACATTAGGGTCGAGATTAGGCATGGATAATTTACGCCGTTTATGGAATGAATGCGAAATTGCGGAGGAAGTGAATGTATGAGCAAATTGAAAGTAGCCGTTATTGGAACAGGGTCCATTTCAGAATTCCACTTAGGCTCCTATGAAAAAAATGAGCAGGCAGAGCTATATGGCGTCTATGATTTATCAATAGAGCGCGCCAAGGAAAAGGCAGAGCAGTTTGGAGCAAAAAAAGTGTATGCTGCGCTCGATGATTTATTGAACGACAACGAGCTTGATGCGGTAAGCATTTGTACATGGAATAATACCCATGCTGATTTTTCCATAAAAATTTTACAAAGCGGCAAGCATGTATTGGTGGAAAAGCCGATTGCGCTTACGTATGAACAAAGCTTAAATATCCAGCAAGCTGCGCAAATGGCACAAAAAGTGTTTCAAGTTGGTTATGTTAGACGTTTTGCGACGAATACAAAAGTGTTAAAGCAATTCATCGAAGCCGGGCGTTTAGGGGATATTTACTATGCGAAAGCTACATGCACACGTCGACTGGGCAATCCGGGGGGCTGGTTTGCAGATGTGGAGCGTTCAGGCGGTGGGCCATTAATCGATCTTGGGGTGCATATTATCGATATTTGCTGGTACTTGATGGGGAAACCGAAAGTCGTGAAGGTTTCGGGCAATACGTACCATCATTTAGGCAACCGCAGCAATGTGAAAAACTTGTCATTTTATAAAGCTGCAGACTATGATGCATCACAAAACACAGTGGAGGATTTGGCGAATGCCATTATTACATTTGAAAATGGCGCATCGTTAATGGTCGATGTCTCATTTACCCTGCATGCAACGAAAGATGAGATCAGCGTGAAATTGTTCGGAACAAAGGGCGGTGCCGAGCTTGAGCCAGAGCTGAAAATTGTGACGGAGGAATTCGATACGATTTTAAATATGCATCCGCAAATCGACCATTTGACATTTGATTTCAATGCCGCATTCCAAAGCGAGATTGATAGTTTTGTTGAAGCATGCATTCACAACAAATCATCTGAAGCGCCGGTTGAAGATGGAGTGGAAATTATGAAAATACTTGATGGCATATATACATCTGCCGCAACAGGCAAAGAAGTGCATTACGAGCTCGAAACGACAATATAAGCGGTTCATGCATTGAGATGAAAATGGTGTACATGGTTCAACTAACATACAAAAGCTCGCATAGTCTTATGCAGCAATTTTAAAATCGTTCACACTTAATCAAAAAATGTCCTATACAGGGTATTTTAAAGACAGTAAAATTTATACAGATGTATAAATAAAGAGGTGACGCGAACATGTTAAAGCAAGATCAAGTGCAAATGAAGAAGCAAAATCGGAAAGTTGTGCTTGATATGATACGGAATCATGAACCAATTTCCAGAATTCAATTAGCGAAAATCACTAAAATGAGTCCAACAACAATTACGCGCATTGTGCAGGAACTTATTGAGGAAAACTTTATAATAGAAGCAATGAGCGAAGAAACCGCAATTGGAAGGCGACCGACATTAATTAATTTAAACCCTGCAGCGCGTTATTCAATCGGGATAGAAATTGACCGTACGAAATTTCGCATGGGGCTTCTGAACTTTATTTGCGAACTCGTTGATTTCATTGAAATTCCGCTTCAACATATTGAACACTATGAAAGTGTAGTGGAGATGCTTGTGTTTGAACTTCGTCATTTCATCCAGAAAAATGAAATACAGTCAGACAATTTGCTGGGGATCGGGATTGGAATACCTGGCCGAATCGATCAACAGCAAGGCATTGTTCTTATTTCAGAGCAATTGAAGTGGAAAAATAGACCGATTCAAGCAGATTTGGAGAACCATTTCCAATGTCCTATCGTCATCGACAATGAATTAAAAATGCAAATTGTTGCGGAATCGGCTGCATTTGCAGATCCAGTGCAAAAAAACAGCATTTTAATCGGAGTTGGGAGTGGTACTGGTGCCGCGATTATGCTGAACGGGGAAATTTACCGAGGTCTCAAAAACAACGCAGGGGAAATTAATCATTTTACGATTTCCCCGTTTGGCGAGACTTGCAGCTGTGGAAATCGAGGATGCCTATCACTTTATTTGCGCGAATCGGCATTACGTGCACTCATTCCTGTCCATGAACAGCCAATTTACAATACGCTGGAAAAAATCGTGGAAGGGATACATGAAAATCAGTCCTGGGCAATGACAGTTATTGAACATGTTGCCACATACTTATCGATTACGATCAACAACTTGATTTGTGTTTATGAGCCGGACGAAATCATTGTATCAGGGGAAGTGCTTGATAATAATCCGGCAATGCAGCAAATACTTCTGGCAAAGTGCGAAAAGCATATTTGGCGTGAAATTGGACCGGACATACAGATCAAATTTTCTGAGCTGAATACAATCGGTGTAGTAAAGGGTGCGGCCATGTTTGTGCAAAAAGCTGAAATGGAAGTATAAAAATAGAGGACGAAAATGATTTGGATTTTCGTCCTTTTAGCTATGCAGAGGTTAATATAGGGTGTATTGAAATGATTTTATGGAGGATTTGTTTTTAGATATTATAGTGCTGCCGACCGGTGAAGTGATTAAAAAGGATGAAGGCGAATTACAGCAAGCGCTTGAAAAAAATTGGATTACACCACAGCAGTATGAGCTGGCATATGAAACATTTTATCGTGTACTGGATGAATTGGAGCAGGGAATATTTACATTGCCGCAAAATAGTTTAAGATATCGAAACGCGTTATTATAGAGAAATGGAAAAAAATAAGCATACTGACAGTCTTTTAATTAAATTCAAAGATTGAAATAAAGATTGATTAAAACCATCTTCATCCAAATATTTGTTATATAAGAAAGGTGCTATAATATACGGCGTTTCGTTTGGGGATAAACCTAGACATTCGCTGCGGTTTATTAATAACAGTTTTGCCTTAAAAATGACGGCAAATATAAAGTGAGAATGGGAGTGTAAAAAATTTGTCCTTAACAAAGTTTTATTCTTATCATCAAAAAGCAGAAATTAAGAAAAATCTAGCATTCATCAACCTAGAATATAAAAAAATTAAGAATTACGTAAATTTTGAAGTTTTTCCTTTTGAACAATTGGCTGAATATCAAATCGGATATAGCATTGATTCTGATGGAAACTCTCTTGTGACCGATGAGAAGCACAGTTGGGATGATTATTGGATAGTTATTGCATATGAAACTATGTGTGGAGATCCGATTATTATTGAATTGAATGAAAATGGATGTCCCGTATCAATTCTGATGCATGGAATGGGCAGCTGGGGTGCTGGCAGTTTCCTTGCAAATTCAATGGAATCCTTTTTTTATATTTTAAAAGATATTGCTGGTTTCCTTACTGAAAAGGGAATAGTGAATGGGAAACGAACTATACAAAATAAGGAATTGAGAGCGTTGCTAAATAATTTTTCTGAAAAAGACGAATATGCTGATTTGGATATATGGGAATCTTTATTGAATCCATTATTTGAAATCGCCGAAGAATACGAAGAATCATTAAAGACAAAAATTCAGAAAATGAAAAAAGAAGGGAAGAAATTAACGGAAATTTCGCAACTGCTTAATATACAAACTAAAGAAGTATATGAGTATATCAAGAAAGTTTAATGAAGACCTCTTTTGGCTTTATTGTTCAATTAGAGCAATTGCCTTTTATGTTATCGATGCAAAAATAGAGTATTCCACGGAAGAAATGCTGTCTATAAAGGAGATGCTTTATTTTAAAAATTAAGGGAATTGTTAACTCAAGCACGCTCCGCGAATGGACAGATTTTTCATGTATAGTACAATGCATCAGCTATGACCCCCCCTCGGCATATGGTTCAAAGAAGGGACATTCATATAATTCCATGCAGAACAAAAAAAGCAGGGAATCCCCTACTTAATTTTTATTCATCAAATTGACAGAAGCCAAGAATATGGCCATCCGGATCTTTAAAATCGAATGTCCTCATATTTCCATAATCGGCAATGTTTTCTGTGTCCACTCTGTTTGCTGCAAGGAACTTATGCACTTCCTCTATATTTGTTGTAAAGAAGTTGAACGGGGAGTGTCTGGCGGGTTTAACATCTGCTGATTGTACAAGGGTGAGTGAAGTTTCCCCTACAGTGAAGGCAGCATACCCATGCTGATTCCATCTCATAGTCAATCCCAATATTTCTGAATACCATTTTATTGAATGATCCAAATCACGCACCTCTACAAATACAGTATCGATTCTCTTTACTAAATCTTTCATTTTGCCTCTCCCTCCTATCTATTCATCAAAAATATATTCAACAAAACGGAGCGGATTCCCTTCCTATGAGAGAGATTATTCATTTCTATGCAGAGCTTTTAATGCAGTAAGGCGAGCGAAATAATTGAAGGGGGATTTGTTTTGTAATGTAAAAATTGGTGAAATTAAGGGTGTCTATAAAATATATAAGCGGCGGGAACATGACAATTAGCTAGGAAGAATTCAATGGAATTTGCAGAGGGATATCAAGCTTCTTGAATGCGGGAACTGGTGAATGATTACAAGAAGGCCTGAATACTTTTTATATTAAGAGAGGCCGGGAAAATCAAGTTAAGCCATCAATCTAATAATCTGATCAATAGACAGAGAAATTCCGCCTATCAATTAAATATATACTAAAAAGAAAACGGTTTGACAAACGCAGGAATTTTATTAAACTAAAAGTAATTCTATCCTCAAATTCTCTTATTATTGTTTCATCCCCTTTTTGGTTTTCTAAAATTTAAGCCACATTCAACCTTTCATTTTCACTCACAATAGCGTCATTAAATTTAAAGATCTGCCCAAAGTTTAAATGAATAAAGCATAGAAAAGATTTATTAGCAGCATCGAATTTATGTGAAATTTGATAGTAGAGGAAATTGAGGACATAACCATCAGATAGCAGGAGGGATCCTATTATGGGATTTGAAGAAGGATATCAATCTTTTTTGAATGCTCATCTACAGGTAAGAACCGGTGAAAGGCTGCGGCGCTTACAAGAAGGGCACAATCAGGCTGAAATGTTGTTTTTGATGCAAGTATGGTGGCCGTTATTTTTCCACTTCACGTATCTTCATCCGGAATATGAAATTGATGATTTTAAGGATGGCAAAAGGTATTTGGATTTCGCCTATATTCGTCCCGGCATCCGCATATGTTTTGAGATCGACGGGTATGGTCCGCATCTAAAGAACATAAGCAGATGGCAATTTTCCGACAATCTGGAACGTCAAAATCAGTTGGTGATTGACGGATGGACCGTGATCCGCTTTTCTTATGATCAAGTAAAGGAGAAGCCTCGCCGATGTCAACAAATTATTCAACAAGTAATTGGACAATGGCTGGGAGATGAACTGGATCAGATATCTTTGTCCATGATCGAAAAGGAAATACTTCGGCTAGCGGTTCGAAAAGGAGAATCAATTTCCCCTAAAGAAATCGGGGAATATTTAAAGCTAAGCGACAAAACGGTAAAAAAACTACTGTCTCAACTCGTCGATAAAAAGATGCTCATTCCCGCCTCTGGTATGAAAAGAGTCCGCTCTTATCGGCTCGGAGATCAAGTTAAGCGCTCAATCCGGTAAATAGCCGGAAAAATTCCCCTTATTTAAAAAATAAAACAAAAAACAGCCGAAATAGACGGAGAAATTCCGCCTATCGACCTAAAAAGTGCGAAAATAGGAGAGTTTTCTTTAAATAGGCGGAAAAACTCCCATTATTTTGCCTGAAATGTGCTGAATTCCGTAAATAACCGGAAAAACTCCGCTTATTTTACCTATGCTCACTCGTCAATTTATTTTTGAGAAAGAAATAAAATCTGATAGAATTATTCCGCAATCTGGCGCTTAGCTGCAAGTATTTTATTTTCCAAAGGGTAAAAAAACAATATTCATCATTTGCATTAAGAAGGTTTCGCTTCCAATACTAGCTGTTCAATTTACTCCTATTAATTGGTGCTATACAATCACATACTATTTGTTCACCAAAAATGAAAGGCCCGCTAGTAAAGCACCTTAAATTAAACAAGATGACTATTAACCCCGTCCATCATCAAAACGGGGTTATCCTTGTTTTACATTCCGGACTCAGTTCCAATTCCCGCTATTTCATTATTTTGCTTGCGGGCGATAGCTCATCGTTGAAAAAGACCTAGCGGGATATGTTAAGCTTGAAGGGGAACAGATAAGTTATATGCTTAACAATTTGAACATTATTTCATTTAAAATAACAATTGCTTCTCTATATAAAAACATGAAGACAATATTGGATAAAGGAGGCACTAGTATGGTGATACCATTACAGGAATTACGGATGTACAGGGATTTCAACGAGCTTGCCAAGGATGTATTGGATTTGGCAAAGGAAATATTGCCTGGCAAATTGATTTATTTAAGCTCCTTCACCGATAATGAGCAAGTGATCCTTAAACTTTCAGATGCCAATACAAATATTCTTTTGACGGAAGGAATGGCTATAAACCTTGATCAGACTGCGTGCAATCGGATTGATTTCGAAAAGAATCAACCATTAATCTTTGAAGATATTAGCAATATAGCTGGTATGGATGATTTAAAAAGAATAAGTGAAAAAGCGAATATTAACGCATATGTAGGCATTCCTATTTCTCTTTTGAATGGCGAGAAATTCGGGACCTTATGCGTGGCCGATCATAAAGCTGCGCATTTTGACACGAAGAGCATAAATATGCTTCAGAAAATAGCCAAAATGTTCTCGTATTATTTAGTTTTGGAAAATTTGGCATATAAAGATTCACTGACAGGACTTTATAACAGGCAATATCTCTTTAAGTTTTTTGAAGACTTTTCAAAAACTGGGGGAGTGCTGTTCTTTCTTGATTTGGATGGGTTTAAAAATATAAATGATGTGTATGGTCATGATGCAGGGGATTTAGTATTGCGGGAGGTTTCTTCGAGAATTCAGCATTGTGTAGAAAGTCAGGAGGAAGCATTTGCGGTTAGGTTGGGCGGAGATGAATTCATTGTAATTTTTCCTCGGATGTCTTCCAAAAAAGAAATAGATAAATACGCGAATCATCTTCTTGAGGATTTGAATAAATGGGCTACCGAACGCCAGCTTTCGGCAAGTATAGGGGTCGTCCCTTATGCCGCCAATGGGGAAACAGCACTGGATGCGCTCCTTAAAAATGCGGACAACGCCTTATACCGTGCAAAAGCGGCTGGAAAGAACACCTATGAAATTTTTTGAGCGATTATTAATATAAAAATGTTTAATCAATTACGCCGAGGCGTAATTGATTTTTTAAAATAATAAATTCATCCATTTTCACCCCCGCCTTTATTAAAGGATCGGATTACAAAGAGGTTCCCCTTACTGCTGAACCATCAAAGATTCCGCAACATCAATAAAGCGCTGCACGTCAACATTTTCATCCGAAATGATTGGATTGCGGATTGTGATCAAGTAATTTTGGGCAGATGTCTGCATAACAAAACGCAATGTGCGCTCTTCTTCACTGTAGTACATTTCAATCCCGAGTTCGTTGTTTAATGGTGCATAATTTGATAAATTTTCTGTTGTTTCTACACGTGTATTAATGGCATCAATTTCTAGATCAAACGCTTCCCAATCCGGAAAGTTATCCGTTTCATAGCGCAAGTGTCACAGAGCGTACTTCATCCAGCAGATCGCCTTGCATAATGCCGTAATGCCGGTTTTGTTCCATTGCCTGTCTTTGGAGCTTTTCTATTAGTTTCATCATTTGGTCGTGATCAGTATCCGGTAAATCGTATAAAAACATGCCTCTTTTTAGATGATAGTTTTCCAGCAGCGTATTTTCCAAATGAATATACTGGGTAATGGAAGACGGTAGCTCCTCAACTTTTTTGATGGCAGTGCTATCTGGATTTGAAAGATAAAATAAGTTGAATATGCCGCTTTGCTCATAGGCTTCGGTATCCATAAAGTAAAGAAATTTTCCCTCTGGAGTCGTCTTTTTTAGTTCCTCCATCAATTTTTCGTTTTTACGGCTAATTTCGTCGGCATTTGTATGTGGTTCCATATCCTCCTCTTTAATATTTGTCACTTCGATTACCGTATTACCGCTCCCTTTAAAAAACGTTAAACTTGTGTATTCCATAGCGCCGGCCGTTGCGACAGCAAGCAGCAAACATAAACTTGCAATAAGGCCGATAGATAATTTTTTTGCTTTATGCTTCTGCTTAGTTGGACGAATGATATTTTGGATGATGTGCTGTTTATTTTCTAAATTCATGCCCTCATAATCAGTTTTCAAACGTTCTTCAAAGTCGTGAAAATCCTTCATCTTTTTCATATTAAACCTCCATTCTAGAACAATTTTTTGATTTTCCCTTTTAAACGTTCATAGCGTTTGCGAATTGTTGGTGCTGTCTTGTCCATGATGGCGGCAATTTCCTCAAAACTATAATTTTCAATAATACGCAATACAATGAGTGCGCGTTCTTCCGGCTTTAATTGGCTTAGTATATTTTGTAGCTGTTCGTCCATCGCATTCTCTGCCTTGACCATTGGATTTTCGGATTCAATGAAGGGGACAAATGACAGAATTCTTCTTCGTTTCAGTTTATTTATGCAGTGAAAATATGCGATTTTATAAAGCCAGGCATTCAAATTGTCGATCGCTGAAAGGTTCCCGCTTTTAATAACCTTTAAAAATACATCCTGCACCGCATCCTCTGCGTCTTCCACATTTCTCAAAATGCTATAGCAGTATTTGTATAATTTGTCGTAATGGCTTAAAATCATTGTTTCAATTTCTTCTGTCTGTGTGTTCATTCCAGTTAATGTCATGATTTTATGCTGCATTATATTCACCCCCCTTTAACTATATAAGACAATCAGGAAATGCGGAATGTGACATTTATTCAAAAAAATGGTTCATTATTAGCTCATGCATAAAAAGAAAGGACATTGCGAAAAGCTAAACATTGTAGAGGTCCAATGTGAAAATATGATGAAAATTTCAAAATAGATGCTTTATTGTAAAACACTGTTGAAAGCATTTTGACGTCTTTCGTAATGGACCCAATTCCTTTACATTGTTTCGTAAACTACGGATAAAGGAGTGAGTACAATGCAAAAAGCGATTGCAGCATTCATTGGAATTATTGTATCAATTAGTATTGGAGTAGGGATTTATAACGTATTTGTCAGTGAGGAGTCGTCCGAAAAATCGGAAATGGCAACAGAAAACGAGACGGAGCTTGCACAGGCAGGGGAACCGGAATTTCCGGAAATCAATATGGAAGACATTCCGAAAGATCATGAACAATTTGAAGATATCATTTACGGCTTCAATTTAGTGAATGAAACGCATATTTATGCGGAAGATAAAGTCGGTGCGAATCTTTCATGCACAAGCTGTCATGCGGGAGCAGGCTTAAAGGATACAGTAGCATCATTGGTAGGGGTGACGGCGGATTATCCGAAGTATATCGCGCGTGCGGGGGATATTGTTTCGATTGAGCAGCGTATTAATGGCTGTATGATCCGCAGTATGAACGGTGAAACATTTGCAGCTGATTCAAAGGAATTGGATGCGATGATTGCGTACTTTGATTATATTTCGAAAGATGTTGAAAAAGGCCAGGAAAGACCATGGGCGAAATCTGTTGATATGAAGCAAGTGCCAACGCCGAATGTTCAGACTGGCGAGCAGTTGTACAATAAATCCTGCATTGCCTGCCATGCTGCGGACGGTTCAGGAAATGGCGCAAACACAGGCCCAGCGTTATGGGGCGATACATCATTTAATGATGGAGCAGGATTGGCACGCATATCGAAAATGGCAGGCTTTATTCAGGCGTATATGCCGATTGGCCAAGAGCAGACATTATCCGATCAGGAGGCAGCGGATTTAGCGGCATATATTTTAACGCAGGACCGCCCTGAATGGGGAAAACATGATACGGACTGGCCAAAAGGGGACAAACCATCCGATATTATGACAAAAGAGCGCCGTGAGCAGGCACAAAACGGCACACTTGATTGGACAGAAGTATTGAAGGATTATCAATAATAGGAAAGGACTGTACTAAATTCTGAAGTTTAGTACAGTCCTTTTTATGCATCCGGAATGAATTTGTAGCCTTCGCCGCGGACAGTGACAATGCGCCTTGGATTTCTTCGGTCCGATTCGATTTTTGCGCGCAGCTTTTTGATATGTGCATCGATAGTGCGGTCGAGAATATCCTTTTCAACATTCGGATATAGTTGTTCGACTAATGCTTCGCGTGAAATAATTTGATTTGGATGGTCCATCAAATAATACAGCAGCATAAATTCATGCTTTGTCAACTGAACGGGGGAGCCATTTAAAAGCACCTCCCCTTTGCGCGGCTTCATACATAGACCGTTATGAATAATTTTTTGGCAAAATAATCCGGTACGGCGAAGCACCGCATTCATATGCGCAAGCAACTCTTCCAAATGGACCGGTTTTGTTAAATAATCGTCCGCGCCAATCGTAAGCCCGTTGATTTTATCTTCTACATGGCTTTTTTCGGTAACCATAATAATCGACAAATCCGCCGTTTGATTTGCGCGAATCCACTCACAAAGCATCTCGCCGGAACCATTCGGCAAATTCAATTCCAAAATGACCATGCATGGATACGTTCGGTGAAATATATCCATCGCTTGCTCGGCAGTTAGTGCCGTCGTAACCACGAATCCATGTTCGTTCAGAAAATCTTTTAATATGCATGCCCAAGCGATATCAGGGTCGACAATCAAAACTTGTTGTTCCATAAAATCCCTCATTAAATAAGTGCGTTATGGATAGTGTACCATTTGGGAGGATTTTCTAAAATAGCGATTTAGGAAAATGCATTAACCGTGCATTATTAAAATGCTGTACATTAAAACAAAAAGGAATAGAAATGTCAAAATAGCGCACAGACGTTTTTGATCTCTTGTATTTTTTTTATCAAGCATTTTCTGAATGAGGGTTGCAAGGGACAAGAATAAAAACACCCCAAAAAGCGATGGTAAAAATAAAGCAAGCGCTAGCATAATCAGTACACCTCTTTTTAATATGCATTATTTTTTGAAGCAAGAAATGGTCCACGCCGATATTAATTTTCGCTACCTAAATACTTTTCAATCACCAGTCGATCAGGCGGGCTTATTTTATCGGGCAGGTCATTCAAAGGAAAGAACTGTAAATCTGTTGCCTCATCCGGGTCGAAACGTAACGAGCCGCAGTAGTCTTTGCAAATATAAGTTGTGGCAACGATATACACTTCATCGCCATGTGGGTATTTGTAGTAAAATTCCTTGCCGGAGAAAATGCCGAACAGCTGCAGTCGATTAGCCGTAAGACCGGTTTCTTCGTGCATCTCGCGTATTGCCGCTTCTTCCAGCGTCTCGCCCAATTCCATTGAGCCGCCAGCAAGTCCCCAGCAGCCATTGTCCCTTCTTAGCTGCATGAGCAATTGATTGTGTTCATTTATAATAAGGACACATGCTCCGACCATAATAATAGGCTCCGTGCCGACTTTTTTGCGCAAATTCAGTATATAGCTCATAGAGATAACCCCTTTTGGTTGTTTTTTACAATAAACGTTGAATATGAAAAAGGGTTCCCGTTCCAACCTTGCTTAAAGCCATTTTTCAATGCATGTGATCGATTTTTCCACAGTATTCATGCGAATTTTTTTCCCGATTGCTAAAGGAAACATAGGGTGTGTATGGGCACAGTCAATATCGGCTAGAATCGGAATTTTTTTGCCGTCCAATTGCTCCAGCAGCATATCAATTGGCTTTTTCCCTGTGCCCTCATCATCAAAGAGTTCATGTTTTCCGAGTAAAATCCCTCCTGCTTTATCGAATACCCCATGTAATTTCAGCATCGCGAAATTTTTTTCCACAGTTGCAGCATCCTTCAATGAATCCTCGATAAGCAATATATCGCCATCCTTAATTTCAGGGAAATACGGTGTGCCGATAAAGCCGTACATTGTATTATTATTGCCGCCGATTAATCTGCCCTCAATTACAGCCTCCTGTATGCCGATCCACTCATTTTTAAAAAGCGTTTTTGGTTTTGAATAATCCAGCCAGTTCATCATTTCATCAGACCAAGCTTCGGGTTTTGCTATCGTGTACGGCGCTTCGAATTGGCAAAAATAACGTTCAAAGTAATCGTATGTATCGTTCACAAGCGGCTCAAACTCACCAAAAGAGGGGATGAGTGCCGGACCATAAAAAGTAGGAATATGCGTTTTTGCATAGAGTGCGAGCAAAACAGCCGTTGTATCGGAATAGCCAATGACGATTTTAGGGTTATTTTTAAATGCTTCATAGTCAATATAAGGTAGCAAGCTATTCGAATTCGTTCCGCCGATTGATGACATGACTATTTTAATCGTCGGGTCGCGCAGCAATTCATTCAGCTCGTCTGCACGTTCTTTCGGAGTCCCGGATCGATAGCCGTCCTGTTTGCCGGTAAGGCTCCCCTCCACAATTAGGAAACCCTTTGATTGCAGAAATTCCTTGCCGCGAATATAGCGCTTTTTGGCAGTGGCTGTTGCTGGATCCGAGGGGGAGAAAATCCCTATTTTATCGCCTCTTTGTAATCGTTCAAGCATAATGTTCACCTATCCTTCTTGGAGTTTGTTGGTTATTGTATTGTTTTGACATAGCCTAATTCTTCGTAAAAAGATTGATTTCGCATATTTAAATGGAGTATCGAGCGACAAAGAACGAGCAACAAGAAATTCAACTTCAATTAGGCGTATGATTTGTGAGCCAAGATATTGATTTTGTAAAGAGTTTTCGATAAAAAAAGCGATTGAGTCGGTAATGGTCATTACTTTATTATAGTTTTATGCTGGAGGATAAATTGAAATCCGTTTAAGCAAATTCTAAATAATGTATTTGAAAATTTCTCTATCTAGCTCATCAAAACAACCAATATCCTTCTTTAAGTCCCAAAGTTTTATTTTGGAAATTTCATTATTCTCTATAAATGGCTGTAATACTTGAATTTCTGTGGCATATACAGGGTTATATTTTATAGTGCCAGTTGCTATGTTTTTTGACATTAGCAAGCCTTTGAACGCCAAGTCATTTACGATTTGGCCTGTCTCCTCGTACAGCTCGCGTATCGCGCATTGTTTAGGCGATTCATTCATTTCTCTTTTACCGGCAGGAAGTTCCCATTGATTGCGCCAATTGTTATAGCAAACTAGAAATTTACCCTTACATTTTATGACTGCATATGAACCAGAGATGTTAAAGTATTTATTCATTTGTAGCTCAGTAATCTTAAGAAATTCAATAAACACATAGTTGTGGCCCTGTATCATATTTTCACCAACTTTCTGACTCACCTGAAGCTAATTGCTAAAATTATACAATACATCATCAGGAAAAGGGGGGAAATGACAATAAAACATAAACTGGCTCGTTTCACCTAATCTTCACTATTTATAGAAAGTCGACGTAACTCATGGTTTTATTGACATAAAAGACAATTGCCAATTACAATGAAGTTTCAATTACGTAAGAATTGAGAGGTGTGGAGCTAGTCTTTACGATTAGCTATAGATGGAAAATTTACAGCAAATATATAAACAAGCAGCACAAATGACATACAAAGGTCAGGTAGCAACGTATATTCCGGCGCTGGCGGTGAATGATCCAAACGCTTTTGCGGTGAGCATGATGTCTGCCGAAGACAGTATCGAGCTAGGGGAATGCGCAACGATGTTTACGCTGCAAAGTGTCGTGAAAGTCATTAGCTTTATGGTGGCAACGAATCATCACGGCATTGAGGAAATTATGCACTATGTGGATGTCGAGCCGACAGGGGATTCGTTTAATTCAATTGTGCGTTTGGAGAGCAACAACAATAAACCGTTCAACCCAATGATAAATGCGGGCGCCATTACGATTGCCTCATTATTGCCAGGAAGAACGATGTACGACAAAGTGAAATCGGTGACATTGTTTTTGGAGCAAATTTTAGGGAAGCAAGTCCACATTAATAATGAAGTGTATTTTTCGGAGTATCATTCAGCTGACTATAACCGTGCGATTTCGTATATTTTACAGGCGAACGGCTTCTTGAAATCAGATGTGGAAGAAGCATTGCAAGTGTATTTACAGCTTTGCTCGATTTCTGTGAATGTATCCGATTTAGCGAAAATCGCTTTTTATTTTGCAACAAATGGCAAAAACAGCGAAGCACATTGCAGCATAGAGGTCATTAACATTGCCAAAGCGCTCATGCTTACATGCGGTATGTATAATTTCTCAGGCAAGTTCGCTGCATTTGTCGGTTTACCTGCAAAAAGCGGGGTCTCTGGTGCGATCATTGCCATTGTTAAACAAGGTGAAATCGAGCATCTGCAAGGTCCGATCGGCATCGGCTTATATGGTCCGGCGATTGATAAAGTCGGCAACAGTGTAGCAGGCATCGAATTTTTAACACAGTTATCAAAGCAATACGAATTATTTTGTCTATAACAGAGAACTTCAGCCTGCTCAAGGGGAATGAGCAGGCTTTTGTGCTTGCTGAGCAATTTATAAACACGCCATTTTAGGAGAATTCCACCCATTACCGTTGTGAGATTATAGTAAGCGCCCTATTTGATGAATAGACGGAGAAATTCCGCTTATGCATTCTATAATTGTATAAAAATGAAAAGTCTCATATCCATTGCTGAGTCATTGATTGTGCAACTAAATATGATATGGGATACTCTGTAAAATCAGAGATCCAAATTTTTCCTGATTGGCGATTATAATCTGAAACTGAGTATTATATGGCCGCAACTAAGAATTATATTCTACCAAGTGAAGATTAAAAGAACACGATTGGCGATTATCCTGTGCATAGCGAGGATTACCTGCCTCTTATCGAGGATTATATTTTCTCAAGCCGGCTGACTGAGAAAATATTGAAACAAGGCACTTACTGTTCAAATCGAACGGAAATCGCGCAATTTTTATCCGCAAACTGAATTAATCCTATATGCAATAGTTTCAGAATAATGAGATAATAGCGGAAAGGGGAGGGATGTGAACATGATTATTCGAAAAGCGGAAATGGAAGATGCAGAAAATATCGCCAAAGTCCATGTCGACAGCTGGCGGACAACGTATAAAGGAATTATTCCGCAAAACTTTTTGGACAAGCTTAGTTACGAACAGCGGACAACACTTTGGGAAAATAATATGGCGAATCCGGCGGGAACGGTTTATGTCGCGGAAACAGATGAAAATAAAATAATCGGGTTTGTTGTAGGGGAAAAACGCGACACGAATACAGAACAGGGCGCAACGGATTTATCGGCCATTTATTTATTGGAACAATGGCAAGGTAAAGGTGTTGGCAAGCTTCTGTTAAAGCAAATGATGCAAACATTTAAAGAACAGGGCTTCCACAAAGTGTATGTCGATGTACTGGCAGACAATAAAGCACGTGAATTTTACAAATACTACGGTGCCCAATATGTTAAAACAATTCACATAAAGTTTGATGGGGTGACGGTTGATGAAGAAATATATGTGTGGAACAGCGTGGATGCTGTACTGGAAAAGCTTTAGTATTGTCGTGGCATAATATTTTATGAAAAGAGGGCGAACGTATGTGGAAACAGCATATTATTGAAACAAAGCGCGGAACATTTGAATTCTTTTCGAAAGGGCAAGGCGCACCGCTAGCGATCACGCACTATTTTTTACAATTTGATGCGCGTGGCAATCTGTTCGCAAATCCGTTTACTGAGCATTATGAGGTGTTTTTAATCAATGTGCGGGGCGCAGGGGATTCTTCGCCAGTTGCAACGGATGAACAAATGGCCTTTTCGGAAATCATTCTAGATCTGGAGGCAATTCGAGAGGCGCTGGGCTTTGAAAAATGGGCATTTGGAGGGCATTCCACAGGTGGTATGCTTGCATTGCAATACGCTGTTTTAACGCCCCATTCCTTAACGAAGGTGATCGCGGGCTGCACTGCGGCGAGTAAGGATTATGCGAGTCATCCTGAAAGTATGTACTGTGTGGACAATGCAAATTTTGCGCGCATCATAGAAATTATGGAATTGTTGAATAACTCAGCTACAACAGTGGAAGAGCGCCAAAAGCTATCGTATGAATGGGCATTGATGTCATATTATGATGAGGAAAAATTAAAGCTTGCGCTGACATTGCCGAATAGCGGGAAAACAAATGGCAAAGCGCTTGATTATTTCAGAAAAGTGGAAGTGAAAAACTATGATGTTCGTGCGGCATTGGCAAACATTACAATTCCGACCTTTGTATTCGGCGGACGCTTTGATGCGCAATGTCCGATTGAATTTACATATGAAATTGCAAAACTGATCCCTCATGCGCATTTAACGGTATTTGAAAAGTCCAATCACAATCCGTATATTGAGGAGCTTGAAAACTTTGGGGCATTTGTGAACGAGACAGCAGGGCAGCATATTAAAAAATAATGGGGGGCGGATTATATATATTTGACATATTAGTAGCCAAATCGCACTCCGTGTTTAATTGATGTGGTCAATATTCCGTCGCTTAATACTAGAAAACATGTTAAATAAGCGGAAACTCCTTCATTTACAAATATTTGAAGGTTTATGTCGTTTCATGTTGAAGTTAGTAGGGTATGGAACTATATTGCCGTATATTAATTAATCATGGGGGGATCCATTTTGAAAAAAATGAAGTATTGGTTATTAATGGGTGTAATTGTAGCAGGATTGGCAGCATGTGGAGATGCTGAGGAAGCGGATACCGGCACAACAAGTTCAACACCTGCTGAATCAACAGACTCTGCTGGAACGACAGATGTTTCAGAAGGGGAAAAAGTAGTAAATTCCAGCTGTATTAATTGTCATGGAGGAGATTTGACAGGCGCAATGGGACCTGACTTAACAAAACTTTCGTTATCAAGAGAAGAGATTATTGATGTATTAGTCAATGGTAAGGGTACAATGCCACCAGGTACTGCAAAAGGCGAAGAAGAAGTAGTAGCCGACTATATTTTATCACTACAATAAATATTTAAGAGGGTGTGCTAAAGGCTTTTGATCTTTAGCACACCCCTTTTTGTTATCCGGATTTTTTAATAAAGTGTTGTTTAGGCAGTATTACAGCAGAAAATAGGCGGATTTAGAAAAAGGGGGAATTCCGTACAATAACTTTTAAAAAACAATAAAATAGCTATAAAAAACTAACGATATATAGCTTATCCAGTTTAATATTCGTGTTTAACATATAATTTTTAAAACTTCTACGGAAAATACGTGTCATTCTGATGCAATAAATGGTACACTGTTGATGAATATAAATGAAAATAGAAAAGGCAAGGAGGGACCTTCATGAAAATTGCGATTTCTTCCGACCATGGCGGAAATAATTTACGTAAAGAAATTATGTCACTATTAGATGAACTGGCGATAAGCTATGAAGATTTTGGCCCGCAAACAGACGATTCAGTCGATTATCCAGATTATGCCCGTCCCGTTGCAGAACGTGTGGCAGCAGGCGAATTTGATCGAGGTATATTAATTTGCGGCACAGGCATCGGGATTTCGATCGCTGCGAATAAGTTTAAAGGGATTCGTTGTGCACTTGTACATGATGTATTTTCGGCAAAAGCGACACGTTGCCATAATGACTCCAATATTTTGGCGATGGGTGAGCGTGTAATAGGACCCGGTTTAGCGCGGGAAATCGTTGCAACTTGGCTAAATACAGAATTCGAAGGCGGACGTCATATTCGCCGTGTTGAAAAAATTACCGAAATTGAAGAAGGGTGACAAAGGGTGATCTGATGACAAACTTGCACGATTTGCGAAATGATTTAGCACAGGCATTATATGAATTTGAGCAGCAAGTGAAGTTTAGCGAAGATCAGTTATTTGTGGTCGGCTGTTCCACGTCGGAAGTTATGGGCGAAAAAATCGGGACAGCCGGGGCCCTCGATGTCGCGCAAATTCTATATGAAGAATTCTCAAAATTTGCACAAAGGCATAATATTTATTTAGTTTTCCAAGGTTGCGAGCATATTAATCGAGCATTAACGCTTGAGTCTGCTGCCGCTAAAAAGTACCAATTAGAACCTGTTTCGGTCGTTCCGGTTCGTACTGCAGGCGGTTCCATGTCCGCATACGCTTTTTCGCAAATGAACGAGCCGGTAGTTATTGAAGCAATCCAGGCACATTTCGGCATCGATATCGGCCAAACGTTAATCGGCATGCATTTAAAAGCTGTAGCAGTCCCTGTTCGAACATCTGTGAAACATTTAGGCGATGCAGTCATCACATTGGCAACAACACGTCCAAAGCTTATCGGCGGCGAACGTGCACAATATATAGTAACGCCTTAACGTTACATAACATCATTTTGAATTGGAAACTCCGGCAATATCCGGAACAAAATTTAGGAGGATTATAAAAATGGCATTTGAAAAGTTAGCAGGACAAGACAAGGCAATCCT
Organism: Solibacillus silvestris; assembly: GCF_051967575.1. Classification (NCBI taxonomy): domain Bacteria; kingdom Bacillati; phylum Bacillota; class Bacilli; order Caryophanales; family Caryophanaceae; genus Solibacillus; species Solibacillus silvestris. The sequence goes on along the minus strand of NZ_JBQCJW010000012.1, from coordinate 37,349 downwards.
GGACGCAATTCTATTGGAGAAAAAACGTCAAAATACAAACATCGAACTGATCGCATCGGAAAACTTCGTATCAGAAGCTGTAATGGAAGCGCAAGGCTCATACCTTACAAATAAATATGCTGAAGGTTATCCAGGCAAACGCTACTATGGCGGCTGTGAACATGTAGACGTAGTGGAAAATATCGCGCGCGACCGTGCTAAAGAGTTATTCGGTGCAGCTTATGTCAATGTACAGCCTCACTCAGGCGCACAAGCAAATATGGCGGTTTACCATACAATTTTAAAACCGGGCGATACAGTGCTTGGCATGAACTTATCACACGGCGGTCACTTAACACACGGTTCACCGGTTAACTTCTCTGGTATTCTTTATAACTTTGTAGAGTACGGTGTGACAGAAGATACAAATTTGATTGACTATGAAGATGTTCGTCAAAAAGCATTGGATTCAAAACCAAAATTAATCGTTGCAGGCGCATCTGCCTACCCGCGCGCGATCGACTTCGCAAAGTTCCGTGAAATCGCGGATGAAGTAGGGGCATACTTTATGGTGGATATGGCGCATATCGCCGGCCTTGTAGCTGCTGGCGAACACCAAAACCCAGTGCCATATGCGGATTTTGTTACGACAACAACACATAAAACATTGCGCGGTCCTCGTGGCGGCATGATTTTGACAAATGATGAAAAATGGGAAAAAGAATTAAATAAATCTGTATTCCCGGGTATTCAAGGCGGGCCATTAATGCATGTCATCGCTGCAAAAGCAGTGTCATTTGGCGAAGCTCTGCAACCGGAGTTCAAAGACTATGCAAAACAAATTAAAGCAAATGCTGCTGCATTAGCAAAATCGCTAATGGAGGAAGGCGTTGAAATCGTATCAGGCGGTACAGACAACCATTTACTTCTATTAAATGTAAAGTCTTTAGGCTTAACAGGGAAAGTTGCTGAGCATGTACTGGATGAAGTGGCGATTACAACGAACAAAAACACAATTCCATTCGATACAGAATCTCCATTCGTAACATCAGGAATCCGTGTAGGTACAGCTGCGGTAACTTCCCGTGGTTTCAAGGAAGAGGATGTTATTGAAGTAGGAAAAATCATGGCGCTTGTTCTTAAAAACCACGAAGATACAGCGGTGAAAGAAGAAGCCCGTAAACGCGTCGAAGCTTTAACAGCAAAATATCCTTTATACGCTTAAACAATTTCAAGCCTTTTTGTCTATATTTTTATAGATGGAAAGGCTTTTTACTAGGACTTTATAAGGCGAAATATCGAAATATTCATATTTATATATTGAATTTATGCGATATAGTAGATTATGATAATTCTAGTGATATATGGGTAAAAAAGTAATAGTAGAAAGGTGTTTTGCGAATGGAGGGTATGAAGAAGAGCGGGCAAATTGAGAAAATGCTTCAATTTTTTGAAAATATTAATGAAATTATAGTTGAAGACAATAATTTCGCGGAAAAAGTAAAGCGCTTATGCGGGGAAATTGATATTGTTTATGCGACGTATTCCACATTTACGTATATAAAAGAAAATCAAATACCTCTCATTTTGTCTTCCAGTTACGTACATAATCCAGCTAATAACAAAGATTTCTTATCTGATGAGGAACGATGCTTTTACGAAGAACTCCTAAATCAAAAGAAAACGCTATGTTTTAGCGAAATGAAATCATTGAAGCTTCATCAAAATTTTTATATGGAAGCAATCGAAAATGGGTGTGATGCCTGCTATTATATCCCTGTCTACACAATGCAAAAAGAGGCGATCGGCTTTTTGGTCATATACTATCAATCGAACAGGGTCGAACATATAAACATAAGTGGTTTCGAGCAAAGAATCGAAAAAATCATTCAAACTATACATAAGCTTGAGCTTTCCCAAAATCAAATTGAACGGCTTACATTAATTGACCCTCATACGAATTTGCCCAGCTACACACAATTTTTGAAGCTAATAGATGAGCACACAAAACGAAATGATTCAGGCATAATAAAAATTGTAGAGCCTGGGGAGTTTTCGAAAATCGTGGAATTGTATGGACGTCCAGCCGGGGAAAAATTATTAAAAGAATTGGGTGCGCGCATAAAACGTTTACCCGCAAGCAAAAACAGTGAAATCGCGCGCTTTACGAGTTCGTCGCTCATTATATTTAAACCCGATAAGTTCGACCCATTAAATACAAAATATAAAGTATCTATTATTGAAGCTGTCAATGATCCATTTTATATTGACGGGAAACAAATTTACATTACATTGAAAATCGGTATCGCCCCATTTGACCATTCGAGCTCTTATCATGATGTGATCCGTTTTGCCGAGAGTGCTTTGACGAAATCGAAATTAGTGTCCGGTACATATACAAATTATTATATCGGTCAAGCAAATCAGCATTTAGAACGGGAACTAAATTTATTGAATTATTTAAAAACCGCGATCCAACGCAACGAGATCAAGGCGTATTTCCAGCCGAAGTTTGAGCTGCATCGAGGACGGATTGTGAGCATGGAAGCTCTGGCAAGGTGGATTTCGCCTGAGTTGGGCTTCGTTTCACCTGCAGAGTTTATACCAATAGCGGAAAGTTCAGGTTTGATCCGCGAGCTGGAGCTTCAAATTTTTGAGCAAGTGCTGCAATGGCAGCAGCAGCGACAATTTGAAGGGAAACGCATTGTCCCAGTCGCAATCAATATATCGCCTGATCATTTCTATCATCCGTTATTCATAAAGGAACTTAAGCAGTTGATCAGCAAATACTATGCGGATCCGGGTTTTTTAATTATCGAGATTACAGAAAATATGGGATTGGTTGATTTTGACTATGCTAAAAAGATTTTAACAGAACTTCGGGAAATGGGGATGACCACAAGTGTCGATGATTTTGGAACAGGCTATTCGTCACTCAGCTACTTACAGAAGTTTTCGTTTTGCGAGCTGAAAATAGACCAGAGCTTTTCACAAAAGATTGAAGAGCTCGCTACACAAACAATCGTTAAATCCATTATCCGGATTGCGCATATGCTGGATATGGTTGTTGTAGCCGAGGGGGTAGAGACACAGGAGCAAGCCGATATATTGAAAAAGCTCCGATGTGACGTTTTACAAGGATATTATTTTTCAAAGCCATTGCCGATTAAAGAAGCGACCGAGCTATATGATCGGCTGCGCATGGAAAATAAAAGAACAAAATGAATAGATGGGCATATACTCGCTAATCCTAGTGAGATATATGTCCTTTTTCACTTTTTGCCTAAAATAAGACGTTTTTTAAAACATTGCTGTGAGAGTTTTCGTTGACTTTATTTTCTGTTATACTATTTTAGATAAACAACAGTTAGGAGATGTCAATGTGAGTAAAGTATACGTATTTGACCACCCATTAATTCAACATAAGTTAACTTATATTCGAGATAAAGAAACAGGGACGAAAGAATTCCGCGAGTTAGTTGATGAAGTCGCAACATTAATGGCTTTTGAAATTACACGTGAATTGCCATTGGAAGAAATCGAAGTGGAAACACCTGTTACGAAGGCAAAGGCAAAAGTGCTATCAGGCAAGAAAATTGCAATCGTGCCAATTTTGCGCGCGGGTATCGGAATGGTCGATGGCGTATTAAAACTAATCCCAGCAGCGAAAGTAGGGCATATCGGACTTTACCGTGACCCGGAAACATTAAAGCCGGTAGAATATTACGCAAAACTTCCTGCTGATGTTGAAGAGCGCGACTTCATTATTGTCGACCCGATGCTGGCAACGGGTGGTTCAGCTGTTGAAGCGATCAACTCACTGAAAAAACGCGGTGCTAAAAGCATTAAATTCATGTGCCTTATCGCAGCTCCAGAAGGTGTGGAAGAAATTCAAAAATTGCACCCTGATGTAGATATTTACATTGCATCTTTAGACGAAAAATTGGATGACCACGGCTATATCGTACCAGGCTTAGGTGATGCCGGAGATCGTTTATTCGGGACAAAATAATAAATAAACGAGACGTCCGTACGCTAGTTGCGGGCGTTTTATCTTATACAGCGGCAGTATTGAACAGTCGCTACTATAGATTAGACAAGGAGAAGAATGATGACGAAAAAGTTTAAAGTTATGACTATTTTTGGAACGCGTCCAGAAGCAATTAAAATGGCCCCGCTTGTGTTGGAGCTGGAAAAGCATCCGGAAGAAATTGAATCGATTGTGACAGTGACGGCTCAGCATAGACAAATGCTCGATCAAGTATTGGAAACATTCAACATTACACCAAATTATGACCTGAACATTATGAAAGATCGACAAACTTTAGTGGATGTGGCAACAAATGCGCTAATCGGTCTGGATCGTGTAATGAAAGAGGCAAAACCAGATATCGTATTAGTGCATGGAGACACAGCGACAACATTTATCGGAAGCTTGGCTGCATTTTACAACCAAATTGCGATTGCGCATGTGGAAGCAGGATTGCGCACAGGCCAAAAATATTCTCCTTATCCAGAAGAGATGAACCGCCAATTAACAGGCGTAATGGCAGATTTGCATTTTGCGCCAACAGAACAATCCCGCGCTAACTTATTAAAGGAAAATAAGCCGGCAGAAGCGATTTTTGTAACGGGAAATACAGCGATCGATGCATTAAAAACAACGGTCATTGAACATTATACACACCCGGTGATCGAAAAAATGGGGACAGACCGCATGATATTATTGACTGCCCACCGTCGCGAAAACCTTGGGGAGCCGATGCGCAATATGTTCCGTGCGATTATGCGCCTGTTAAAAGAGCATGACGATATCCAAGTTGTCTACCCGGTGCATATGAATCCAGCCGTTCGCGAAATCGCAAGCGAAATTTTAGGTGATAATCCGCGCGTCCATTTAATCGAGCCGTTGGAAGTGTTCGATTTCCATAATTTCGCGGCCCGTTCATTTATGATTTTGACGGACTCAGGTGGCGTGCAAGAAGAAGCGCCATCATTAGGGAAGCCTGTATTAGTACTTCGCGATACAACCGAGCGTCCGGAAGGTATTGCAGCAGGAACGTTAAAGCTTGCAGGGACAGATGAGGAAGTAATTTATTCAATGGCGAAAGAGCTTTTAACAAACGAAGCGACTTATGAAGCAATGGCCCATGCATCAAACCCTTATGGAGACGGACTTGCATCGGAACGCATTGTGGAAGCATTATTGAAATTCGCCCAAAAGCAACTAGTGGAAGAAATTATCGAAAAAGCGGAAACAAGATAAAACGAAACTTCAATCGGTGGGGAATTTATATATCCCCGCTGATTGTTAGTCTCCGCCAATCGCGTTTTTATATAATGTGGGATATGCCGGACAACTACTAAAATTCACTAATTTTGGAACGGTGTAATAGAGGATAGACTCACTTTTTTGTTGTCAACAGCTAAATTAGCAACAATTTCTATAAAAAAATTTTTCTTTTATATTCAATATAAAGGGCAATGGAAAATTGGCTTGAAATAGCGAATTTCAGCTTTTGTGAAAAAATGCACAAAATAATAATGCATAACTATACACAAATTTGTCAACAATTTGACAAGGAATGTAACTGTGTGAAGTTTTTCACCATTACTAATTGACATCAAAAACCCCCTATTGTATGCTTACAAAGGGTAAGAATGATAAGGGTTTCGTCTAGTCTGAAGACGTTGAAACACTTGTTATATCAAGTTTCTACTAGATTGACAGTTGAAACGGAACTCGTCAATTTGCAACGTTTTTATGCGTCTGGATAATAGTCCATGAAAATTAAGAGACATTTAGAAGTATGAAATGAATGGACGCTATGGAATTTGTCTATAGTAAAAATTATTTATTACTTGTAACGGCCTCTGATTTTGTAGTGCATTCACTACACTTTAAATTCATTTAATGGTCGATGAACACTTTCTTTACTCGAAAAAAGTTTCAGGAGATTAATTGCCAATGCTAAATTTGCATCACATTTTCGCAATGCAGAAGAAAGCGTTCTTTTTTTTGCTTGCTGTTTGTGCGTTAGGCTGGGGATTTTCGCCATATGATTCTATATTTGCTGGTATAGCCCTAGGTGCGTTCTTTGGTACGTATAACTTTTGGATATTAGTTCGACGTATGGAAAAATTTGACCGTTCCATTAGTGAAGGGACAAAAGTAGCATCTATCGGTACAGCGCTTCGCTTTGGATCAGGTGTTGCCGCAGTCGCAATCGCAATATCGTTGCCACAATATTTTCACTTAATAAGCACGGTCATTGGGCTGATGATTCCGTACATCTTTTTAGTAGTAGAAAGACTCGTACATCATAAAAAATAGCCATTAAAGTGCATTTGAAAGAGAGGTGAATGCAGAAATGAATCATACAGCTCCAGAGCTAGACGTGGATTTAGGCTTTATGACGCTTACTTTCAACTTATCTACAGTGTTTACTCTTTTAGTAGCAGCAGCCATCGTATTTTTAATCGCCTTTGTTTCAACTCGCAGACTAGCGTTAAAACCGACTGGCATGCAAAACTTCATGGAATGGGTTATGGATTTCGTGAAAAATATTATTAAGAGCAACATGGACTGGAAAACAGGCGGTCGCTTCCACATTCTAGGTATTACATTAATCATGTTCATAGCGGTTTCCAATTTACTTGGCTTGCCATTGGGCGGTATCCTGTACTTTTCGGGAGATGGGCATGAATACTTATGGTGGAAATCACCAACAGCCGATCCAGTAGTTACAATGACATTAGCGTCGATGGTTCTAGTTTTAACTCAGTACTATGGTGTGAAAATGCAAGGTACAGGCGGTTATGCTAAAACATTCTTCCAGCCAATGTCATTTATGTTCCCGCTAAAAGTTATCGAGGAGTTCGCCAATACGCTAACTCTTGGCCTACGTCTTTACGGTAACATCTATGCCGGCGAAATCTTGCTAGGTTTACTAGGAGGTTTAGCAGGCGCAACTATATTTGGCTTCGTAGGTGCAATTGTACCGATGATGGCCTGGATGGGATTCTCGATTTTCATCGGGTTTATCCAAGCTTTCATTTTCACAATGTTAACAATGGTATATATGGCTCACAAAGTGAGTACAGACCATTAATTATAAATTTCCGCATTCAATGCAGTGCGGCAATTTGAATCAAAAAAAAACAACATAATCCAAGGAGGATATTTAATCATGACAGGTTCATTAGGTTTATTAGCAGCGGCAATCGCAATCGGTTTAGCAGCACTAGGTGCAGGTATTGGTAACGGTCTTATCGTTTCAAAAACAGTAGAAGGTATCGCTCGTCAACCAGAAGCACGCGGCGCACTTCAAACAGTTATGTTCATCGGGGTTGCGTTAGTAGAAGCATTACCGATCATCGCAGTAGTAGTAGCATTCATCGTAATGAATCAATAATCTGAACAAAAGATTATTACCAGTGGCGAAGTAGAATTCTTTTGAAACCCTTCGCCATTAGTTTTGTATAAAAAAGGTATACCCTTTTTTATTAAATATTAAATCTGAACAAAAAGTATGACAAAATATAGATTTCTATTCAAACTCTTGAAGGGAGTGAAACAATCGTGTTTTTAGACTATCTAGTGCTAGGTGCAGGTGCTAATACCATTAACTTAGGGGATATTGTAGCAACATTAGTTATCTTCATCGGATTAATGGTACTTCTTAAAAAGTTCGCTTGGGGTCCTTTAATGGGTATCATGCGTGAGCGTGAAGAGTTGGTTGCAAGCGGAATCGATGCAGCCGACAAAGCTAAAAAAGAAACACAGGCACTATTAGAAGAACAAAAGAGCCTTCTTAAAGAAGCTCGCACAGAAGCGCAATCAATTATTGAGAACGCTAAAAAGCAAGGCGAAGCAACACGCGAGGAAATCGTTGTGACTGCACGCGCTGAAGCAAACCGTCTAAAAGAATCTGCTGTTCGCGATATCGAAGCAGAGAAAGAAAAAGCAATCGCTGCTGTACGTGAAGAAGTCGTTTCATTATCAGTGCTTGCTGCGTCTAAAGTTCTTGGGAAAGAAATTTCCGAAGCGGACAATAGCGCATTAATTAAAGAAACGATTGCGAAGGCAGGCGAGGCGAAATGAGTCAATCGACTGTAGCAAATCGCTATGCACAAGCAATTTTCGAATTAGCGTTAAAGCAAAATCTACTTGCTGAAGTAGGTGCGGATTTGCGTGAGATCAAAACAGTATTAGCTTCAAACGATGAGTTTATGGCATTGCTTACTGCTCCAAAAATCTCTACAGACCGCAAGAAAGAGCTTATCGCTCAAATTTTAACTGGGGCACAGCCAATTGTAGTAAACATGATTCAATTCTTAATTGAAAAGAAACGTTTAAACGAATTACCGGCTGTAGCAGAACAGTATCAAGCATTAGCGGCAGCTGCTCAAGGCTCTGCGGATGCAAAAGTTTTCTCGACGCGTGAATTGACAGCGGAGGAGCGTGCGGAAATTTCTGCTGCTTTCGGCAAGTTAGTCGGCAAAGGGCAACTTAATATTACAAACATTATCGATGCGTCATTAATTGGTGGCGTACGCGTTCAAATCGGCAACTACATTTTCGACAGCACTGTAGCGTCTAAGCTAGAGGACTTGAAACGAGTATTAGTTAGCTAAATCTTAAGAAATGTGAGAGGTGAACATACATGGGCATCAAAGCTGAAGAAATCAGCAGTCTGATTAAACAGCAGATTGAAGGTTATCAATCGGAATTAAAAGTAAGCGAAGTAGGTACAGTTATCACTGTTGGTGACGGTATCGCTCGTGCTCATGGCCTCGACAACGCCATGGCTGGAGAGCTTTTAGAGTTCTCAAACGGTGTTATGGGTATGGCACAAAACCTAGAAGAAGGTAACGTTGGTATCGTAATTTTAGGTGACTACCTAGGCATCAAAGAAGGCGATGAGGTTCGTCGTACAGGTCGTATTATGGAAGTACCAGTTGGTGAAGCACTAATTGGTCGTGTTGTAAACCCACTTGGTATGCCAGTGGATGGATTAGGTCCAATCAACACAACAAAATCTCGTCCAATCGAAAGTCCGGCTTTCGGCGTAATGGCACGTAAATCAGTACATGAGCCATTACAAACAGGTATTAAAGCGATCGACGCTTTAGTGCCAATCGGTCGTGGTCAACGTGAGCTGATCATCGGTGACCGTCAAGTTGGTAAAACTTCTGTAGCAATCGATACAATTTTAAACCAACAAGGCGAAGATATGATTTGTATCTATGTAGCAATCGGACAAAAAGAATCAACTGTACGTAATGTAGTTGAAACTTTCCGTAAGCATGGCGCATTAGAATACACAATCGTTGTAACAGCGTCTGCATCACAACCAGCACCACTTCTATACCTTGCTCCATTTGCAGGTGTATCTATGGCAGAAGAATTCATGTTAGATGGCAAACACGTATTAATCGTGTATGATGACTTATCAAAACAAGCATCAGCATACCGTGAACTTTCACTTCTTCTACGCCGTCCTCCAGGTCGTGAAGCTTACCCTGGTGACGTATTCTACTTACACAGCCGCCTTTTAGAGCGTGCTGCGAAGTTAAATGAAACATACAAAAACGGTTCGATTACAGCGCTTCCATTCGTAGAAACGCAAGCGGGCGATATCTCTGCATATATCCCAACAAACGTAATCTCAATTACAGATGGTCAGATCTTCTTACAATCTGATTTATTCAACTCAGGTGTACGTCCTGCGATCAACGCTGGTTTATCAGTATCACGTGTAGGTGGTTCTGCTCAAATCAAAGCGATGAAAAAAGTAGCGGGTACATTACGTCTTGACTTAGCGGCTTTCCGTGAGTTAGAGTCATTCGCTCAGTTCGGATCTGACTTGGACGCAATCACGCTTTCTAAATTAGAGCGCGGTAAACGTACAGTTGAAGTTTTAAAACAAGACTTAAACAAACCTCTTAAAGTTGAAAAACAAGTTGCTATCCTTTATGCATTAACTAAAGGTCATTTAGATGATATTCCAGTACAAGATATCGTTCGTTTCGAAAACGAATTCTTAAGCTGGTTAGATACAAACCACACAAATGTTTTAGATCATGTTCGCACAACTAAAGAACTTGCTCCAGATGCTGAGTACGTTGAAGCTCTTAACGAGTTTAAAAAGTCTTTCGCTAAATCTGAGTAAGAATTGACCGGTTTTTCACGTGCACGTTTCGTACGTCGCGTGAATAACTGAACAACGCTTTATGTTAAGAACTCGATAAAAATCAAAAGGTGGTGAAATACCAGTGGTAAACTTACGCGAAATTAAAGGTCGTATTAACTCTACAAAGTCAACGAAACAAATTACAAAAGCGATGCAGATGGTTTCTTCTTCCAAGTTACGTCGTGCAGAGCAAAATGCCAAGTCTTACGTTCCATACATGGAAAAAATCCAGGACGTAGTAGGCGCAATCGCATCAGGTACAAAAGACAGCGGGCATCCAATGTTAACTTCTCGTCCTGTTAAGAAAACAGCTTACTTAGTCATCGGTTCTGACCGTGGTTTAGCGGGTGCTTACAACTCAAGCATCCTACGTGAAATTCAAAGCACAATCAATGAACGTCACAAATCTAAAGATGAGTACGTAGTATTGGCAGTAGGTCGTGTTGTTCGTGATTACTTTGTAAAGCGTGGACACAATGTTATCGCAGATGTAGTTGCTCTACCAGACCAACCATCATTTGCCGATATTAAAGAAATCGCTCGTAATGCTGTTGGTATGTTCATTGACGGTACATATGATGAACTTTATATGTACTACAATCACTTCGTATCTGCAATTCAAAACGAAGTGACTGTGAAAAAAGTTCTTCCTTTAACTGATATTGCACCTTCATCAAGCAATGCTTCTTATGAATTTGAGCCATCAGGCGAAGCGATTTTAGAAGTATTACTTCCACAATATGCGGAAAGCTTAATTTACGGCGCTTTATTAGACGGAAAAGCGAGTGAACATTCAGCGCGTATGACAGCAATGAAAAACGCTACAGACAACGCAAACGATCTTATCGCAGACCTTTCTCTGCAATATAACCGTGCACGTCAAGCGGCGATTACACAAGAAATTACAGAAATCGTTGGTGGAGCTGCTGCCTTAGAATAGGGCGCACTCCCCAATGTCGTATAAGAATACGATAGGAGGGTACAAAGTAATGAACAAAGGACACGTTCTTCAAGTAATGGGTCCAGTAGTAGACGTAAAGTTTGCTAATGGTCAATTACCAGATATTTATAACGCATTAACAGTTACAATCGAACGTCCTAACGAAGCTCCAACTACTCTTGCATTAGAAGTAGCGCTTCACTTAGGTGACGATTCTGTTCGTACGATTGCCATGTCATCTACTGACGGTTTACAACGTGGAGCAGAAGTAACAAACTCAGGAGCACCAATCTCAGTACCAGTTGGTGAAGCTACATTAGGTCGCGTATTTAACGTACTTGGTGAAGTAATCGACTTAGGTGAAGAGATTCCTGCTGAAGTTCGTCGTGATTCAATTCACCGCGAAGCACCAACATTCGATGAATTATCAACTACTGTAGAAATCCTTGAAACAGGCATCAAAGTAGTAGACTTATTAGCACCATACATCAAAGGTGGTAAAATCGGTCTATTCGGTGGTGCCGGCGTAGGTAAAACAGTATTAATCCAAGAACTAATCAACAACATCGCACAAGAGCACGCAGGTATTTCTGTATTCGCGGGTGTAGGTGAGCGTACTCGTGAAGGGAACGACTTATTCTTCGAGATGACAGATTCAGGCGTAATCAAACAAACTGCGATGGTATTCGGTCAAATGAATGAGCCACCTGGTGCACGTATGCGTGTAGCTTTAACTGGCTTGACTATGGCTGAATTCTTCCGTGATGAGCAAGGTGCAGACGTGCTTTTATTCATCGACAACATTTTCCGTTTCACACAAGCAGGTTCTGAGGTTTCTGCCCTATTAGGCCGTATGCCATCAGCGGTAGGTTACCAGCCAACTCTTGCTACTGAAATGGGTAAATTACAAGAACGTATCACATCTACTACAAAAGGTTCTGTAACTTCTATTCAAGCGATTTACGTACCAGCCGATGACTATACTGACCCGGCTCCGGCTACAACTTTCGCCCACTTAGATGCAACTACAAACCTTGAGCGTAAATTATCTGAAATGGGTATCTACCCAGCAGTAGACCCATTAGCTTCGACTTCTCGTGCATTATCACCAGAAATCGTTGGACCAGAACACTATGCAATCGCTACTGGTGTTCAACGTACAATCCAACGTTACCGTGAATTGCAAGATATCATCGCTATTTTAGGTATGGATGAGTTATCTGACGAAGATAAACAAACAGTGGAACGCGCACGCCGCATTCAGTTCTTCTTATCTCAAAACTTCCACGTAGCGGAGCAATTCACTGGTCAAAAAGGTTCTTATGTACCGGTTAAAGAAACTGTTCGTTCATTCAAGGAAATTCTTGATGGCAAATGGGATCACTTACCAGAAGATGCATTCCGTTTAGTTGGTTCAATTGATGAAGTAGTAGCGAAAGCTAAAGAAATGGGCGTACAAGTTTAATTAGCTGACGAGGAGGAAAAAATATGAAGACAGTTACAGTCAATATTGTCACTCCCGACGGCCCAGTATACGATTCAGAAGTAACGATGGTAATCGCTAAAACGACTTCAGGTGAAATTGGTGTCTTAGCTGGCCATATTCCTATGGTTGCTCCACTTGCAATCGGTGCAGTGAAGCTTAAAAAAGCAGATGGCACTACTGAAGTTGCAGCGATTAGCGGTGGTTTCATTGAAGTTCGTCCTGATAAAATTTCGATTTTAGCTCCTTCTGCAGAAGTTGCTTCTTCTATCGATATTGCACGCGCTAAAGAAGCTTTAGCTCGTGCTGAAGGTCGCCTTCAAAAGAAACAAGATGACATCGATTTCAAACGCGCCGATTTAGCATTAAAACGTGCGGTGAATCGTATCAACGTTCATGAGGGTAACATCTAAATTTGATGACGAGCGGGCAGAGTATATCTGCTCGCTTTTTTTCATGGGTGTGGCAAGCTTCCGAGGAACTGGACATATAGAACATAAAATTTACTGTCATATTGCATGAAATATGTTCGATCTGTTAAAAAAGGAGCGGAAAAATGGATTTATATGCAGAAGCGGGTCAGCAAGCGCTTGTCAATGTATTGGCATATATTATATTTATAGGAATTTCATTATATGCATTGCAGGGACTGCGGATTGAACAATTATTTAAAAAAGGAAAGACTTTTCAAATACAGCTCTTTTATATATTTATGAGCATCGTGATCGGCTCAACCGTTGCCGATTTTTTTCTGGATTTCTTAAATTGGTCACAAACAATTCCCTATATTTTCAACTAGAACAGGAAATAAAAGCAGTTTTATTTCTTGTAGGGGGGAATAACAGCTTATTTTTCGCTCCAAGAAATAAAAATTTCCTAGGAAATAGTAAACGTTTGCAATATTACATGTTTTGGGTAGTTATTTAAAGATGATCTTTAATGTGAAAAACTGTCTATTCACATTAAATAGCGGCACTGCGTATTATAATTTAATAGCCATTTCCGGAAAATTAGCTTAAAATAGTGATTTGGGTGCTTGAATTGCAGCACCAATACATGTAGTATATTTTTGTGTGTAAAATTGAAGTCAAATGAAGTTTAAAATAATTTGAAGTTAATTGCGCCCCAGCGTAATTATATCCGAATTCGGGATATCCGCCGGGGCTTTAACTCCTTTAGTATAAGTGCTTGGACACCGACAGAAAAAGGTGAACACTTGCATTTTTCCCGTCATCTAAAGAGATGGGGGAATTCTACTAAAAGAAGTTAATTGAACTTATTCATTTATTATATGAGAATTGAATTCGGAGGGACGAATTGTGGAGAGAATTATTGTTACTGGGGGTCAGACGCTAAAAGGTACAGTACGCGTGGAAGGCGCAAAAAATGCTGTATTGCCGATTTTAGCTGCTTCTCTATTAGCTTCTAAAAATAAAAATATGATTAAAGATGTACCGAACTTAGCGGATGTAGGTACAATCGGAGAAGTTTTAAAAAGTTTAAATGCCATTGTAGAATTCAATGTCGAAAAGAATGAAATGATCATCGATGCCTCTATGAAGCTATCAAGCGAAGCGCAATTTGAGTTTGTAAGTAAAATGCGAGCTTCCATTTTAGTGATGGGTTCACTATTGGCACGCAATGGCTATGCACGTGTAGCATTGCCAGGCGGGTGTGCAATCGGCTCCCGTCCAATCGAACTTCATTTAAAAGGCTTTGAAGCGATGGGCGCCGAGATTTCTTTTGGCCACGGTTTTGTGGAAGCCAAGGTAAAGGATGAACTGCAAGGCGCAGAAATTTATTTGGACTTCCCAAGTGTCGGAGCTACAGAAAATATAATGACGGCGGCAGCACTTGCAAAAGGTACGACAATTATTGAAAATGCTGCAAAAGAGCCTGAAATAGTGGATTTGGCAAACTTCATTAATGCGATGGGCGGTCGTGTAATAGGTGCAGGAACTGATACGATTCGCATTGAAGGTGTGAAAGAATTAAAAGGTTGCGAGCATTATATTATTCCAGACCGTATCGAAGCAGGTACTTTTATGGTAGCAGCAGCGATTACGCGCGGCGATGTATTAATCGAAAATGCGGTGCCGGAGCATATGACGGCATTAATTGCAAAAATGCGTGAAATGGGCGTTGAAGTGACAGAAGAAGATGAGGGCATACGTGTACGTGCCAATGATCCACTAAAAGCGGTGGATATTAAAACAATGCCACACCCAGGTTTCCCGACGGATATGCAATCACAAATGATGGCATTAATGCTGACAGCCAACGGAACGAGCATCATCACGGAAACAGTTTTCGAAAATCGTTTTATGCATGTTGAAGAATTCCGTCGTATGAATGCAGACGCAAAGATCGAAGGGCGTTCTGTATTTATAGAAGGTGGCAAAAACCTCCAAGGCGCCGAAGTTTCAGCTACGGATTTACGCGCAGCTGCAGCACTTATTTTAACAGGCCTAGTTTCCGAAGGCGTAACACGCGTAACAAAATTGCATCATTTAGACCGCGGCTATGTGGATTTCCACAAAAAATTAGCTTCATTAGGTGCACATATTGAACGTATCGATACAGAAGAGGAAATCCTGCAAGAAACGATTGTTACAGTATAATTGATAGAGCTAGTGCATTTGGAGAGTCGGTTGAACCGGCTTTCTGAATGCTTTTTTCGTCTCTGGGCGCGGTAAAGTGGAAAGCTTAGGGCTTAAAGTAGAACATGACCGGATAGAAGTAGAAAGTTTTCGCCCGGAAGTAGAACGTTTTCACCCGAAAGTAGAACAAATGCCGGTGAAAGTAGAATTTCTCCGCCCGAAAGTAGAACGCCAGCCGTAAAGTAGAAAACTCTGCCGCGAATGTAGAACATCACCAGGAGAAAGTAGAAGGTTCCTGCCCTAAAGTAGAACAACTGCCGGGGAAAATAGAACTTCTCCGCCCGAAAGTAGAACGCCGGCCGTAAAGTAGAAAACTCGCCCGCGAATGTAGAAGGTGACCGGGAGAAAGTAGAAAGTTCCGGCCCTAAAGTAGAACAACTGCCGGGGAAAGTAGAACTTCTCCGCCCGAAAGTAGAACGCCAGCCTTAAAGTAGAAAACTCCGCCGCGAAAGTAGAACATCACCGGGCAAAAGTAGAACTTCTCCGCCCGAAAGTAGAACGCCAGCCATAAAGTAGAAAACTCCACCGCGAAAGTAGAAAATCACCGGGCAAAAGTAGAAAGTTTTAGCCCGGAAGTAGAACAAATGCCGGAGAAAGTAGAACCCCTCCGCCCGAAAGTAGAACGCCAGCCTCAAAGTAGAAAACTCCACCGCGAAAGTAGAAAATCACCGGGCAAAAGTAGAACTTTCCCGTCCGGAAGTAGAACAACTCCCAAGAAAAGTAGAACGCCACTCTTAAAGTAGAACCTCTCCACCGCGAAAGTAGAACTCCCCCCTAAATCAGACAATCACGCGTCGAAAGCAGAGCCACTCTTCCCCGCCAAAAATAGAATCTCCTTCCCCGAAAACAGTCTCTCCACATATCATTGACCAGCAAGCAGCCCTATTCAATAACTATAATATTCAAATATTCCAACTCATATTCCATCAAGTCGCTCATATACTGTCACATGAAAAAATTCACGATTATATTTATCATCTGTGTTTTATTGTTTTTAGTCCCGCTCACCTTGAAATCCAAAAAACCTGTCATTACTTTAACAGAACCTTCGCAAACGAATTCGTGTCAATTACTTATTAAAACGAACAATACGACTGTGCCTATCGATGACTATCTAATCGGCGTGCTCGCGGGAGAGATGCCTGCAAGTTTTCATGTGGAAGCATTAAAAGCACAAGCAATCGCTGCCCGTACTTACGTATTAAAGCAAACAAACTTCGGCAAGAAACCGATTCTCACAACGACCGCACATCAAGTATATAATGACAAAAATTTGCGCGAACAAAAGTGGCAGACCGCTTTTGCGGAAAACGAACAAAAACTCACAGAAGCCGTCCAGCAAACAGCAAATCAAATACTCACCTATAACGACCAGCTCATCACTGCGATGTTCCATGCGGCATCCTTTCAACAAACAGAATCCGCCGAAAACTATAGCGGCAATCCGATTCCTTATCTCATCGCGACATCTTCGCCCGAACAGTTAAATAGTGAACAAACACACTATACATACGAGCAGCTAAATAAAAAACTGCAGCAAAAATTCACGAAGGCCCAACTTCAAAATGCTAAACTCCATCATAACGACTCAAGCCGTGTCGAGCAAATTACCATCCATAAGAAAAGATGGTCTGGACGGGACTTCCGCACACTTCTTAACTTGCGCTCCACGTATTTTACATGGCAGCACACAGCAACCGGTATTACGATTACGACTTATGGATACGGGCATGGGGTAGGAATGAGTCAATACGGGGCAAACACGATGGCGCAAAACGGATCGACCGCTGAACAAATACTTGCGCATTATTATCCATCCACAATATTACAGCCAATAAATTATTGTAAAAAATGATGTTTAACTTTTTGTTCTCCTGTACACACTTTCATTTGAGGTGATGAACATGAGAGAAGTTAAACGAAAGCCTTCTCAAAAACCATTTATGCAAAGACCGTGGTTTTGGCCGGTCGTGTACAGCAGTATGGCTTTAATGATTGTAGCAGTTATTTTAAGTTTTAATGCATTATACGAAAGTCAGCAGGAGCAAGAGCTGTTGGAGGAAGTATCCGCGCCAGGAGAGCAAACGATTGTTCCGACATCAACCACTCTGGAAACATTGAAGTATCCATTCAAAGAACAATACTTAAATGAAGTGTCGATATTGCAGGAGTTTTATGATGTCACGAAAGATGAAGCAACACGCGAAAATGCGCTGCTCGTATTCAACCAAATTTATACGGCATCTACAGGGCTATCTATCGGGATTAATAGCGAACCCTTTGAAGTAGTAGCAGCGATGAGCGGGGAAGTAACAGAAGTGAAAATGGACACATTTACGGGCAATACAATTACGCTCACGCATCCAAACGGCATGCAAACACGTTATAGCTCAGTAGCGGACATTCTTGTTAAACAAGGGGATCAGGTTTCCCAAGGTGAACAAATTGCTACATCACAGGAAAACGAATGGAATCCAACTGTAGGCATCCATTTACACTTTGAAGTACTGGAAGATGGCGTATTAGTGAATCCGACAAAATACTTAGCCTTTTAATCCATAGCGGTTAGGAGAAATTCGGATACACTTTTTAGCAGGATATGATCGATTCTTCCATTCTAACTCGAATAAATATGAGCCTACTCACATAAGGTGAAATATTAAGAAAGCAAGGCTCTTAATCTTCATCCAACAGTTGTCTGTGACGCCTGATGGATGAAGATAGGCCTCTGGCAGTTGTCACGGATTTTTCAAAGGAAACTTTTTGAGTGGACTAAAAAAAATCTGGACACAATTACGCAGAGGCGTAATTGATATTCGAGGTAGAGAGGGAGAGGACGTGCACGAACATATTCGGCAACGCTGCGTTCGATTAGGTGAACTGTTGATAGAGACAGGGGAAACCGTGCGTGCCCTCGCGAAAATGACGGGATTTTCAAAAAGTACTGTACACAAAGATTTGACAGAGCGGCTAAAACAAGTGAATGAACCACTTGCGCTACAAGTACAACAGGTATTATCTTACAACAAATCGATTCGCCATTTACGCGGTGGTGAAGCAACACGTAAAAAGTGGATGACAAGGCAATATGAAAAAAGCATTTAGTTTGTTTTTATAGCAACTAAATGCTTTTTCGAGTGAATGGAAATAAAAATAACTGCCATAAAAACCCAAAAGAAAGGAAAATCCTTCCCATAATATAGATGTAATTCAGTACTGTATATGATAAAATAACTAAGATAGAGATATAAAAGAATCGTATACATGTTGGAATCGGTGGAAGGAGAATTAAGAAACATGTTTTCTAAAGATATTGGGATTGATTTAGGCACTGCAAATGTGCTCATTCATTTAAAAGGCAAAGGAATCGTATTAAATGAGCCAGCTGTAGTAGCAATTGATAAAAAGACAAGCAAAGTATTGGCAGTCGGTGAAGAGGCGCGTCAAATGGTGGGACGTACACCAGGGAATATTATAGCGATTCGCCCATTAAAAGATGGAGTGATCGCAGACTTTGATGTAACAGAAGCAATGTTAAAGCATTTTATTAATAAATTGGACTTAAAAGGTTTTCTGTCGAAGCCGCGCATTTTAATTTGCTGTCCGACAAACATTACATCGGTAGAGCAAAAAGCAATTCGTGAAGCGGCCGAAAAGTCAGGCGGCAAAAAGGTATATTTAGAAGAAGAGCCTAAAGTGGCGGCAATCGGAGCAGGAATGGATATTTTCCAGCCAAGCGGTAATATGGTCGTTGATATCGGTGGAGGTACAACGGATGTAGCAGTGTTATCGATGGGGGATATCGTAACGAGCGAATCGATTAAAATCGCAGGGGATGTATTCGACAATGACATCTTGCAATACATAAAGAAAGAATACAAGCTGTTGATCGGTGAACGTACAGCGGAAGATATTAAAACAACGATCGGCACAGTATTCCCGGGCGGACGCAAAGATTCAATGGAAATCCGCGGCCGTGATATGGTAACAGGATTGCCTCGCACAATCGAAATTCATTCAGAAGAGATAGAGCATGCATTGCGCGAGTCTGTAGGCATGATTGTGCAGGCAGCGAAAAATGTATTGGAAAAGACGCCGCCTGAATTATCGGCCGACATTATTGACAGAGGCGTTATTTTAACAGGCGGCGGCGCATTATTGCATGGAATTGACACATTGCTGATTGAGGAGCTGAAAGTGCCGGTATTCATCGCGGAAAATCCGATGAACTGTGTAGCGGTCGGCACAGGCATCATGCTGGACAATATTGACCGCGCCGTTAATAAATAAGCGTAAATACTAATGATTATTCTATTTTTGCCGATAAACTATAAATACGACGTAATTAGAGGTGAAGCGGGTGTTTAAAGGTTTTTATACAGTAGCTACAGGAATGGTGGCACAACAACGCAAAACAGAAATTTTAACAAATAATATGGCCAATGCATACACGCCTGGCTTCAAATCAGAGCAAACGACAATTCGCTCGTTCCCGGATATGTTAATGTCCGCTGTAAGTTCAACGACAATACCTACCGAAAAGGGCTTTTCATTAAAAAAGCTGAACCCAGTGGGCGCGCTTAATGCCGGTGTGTATTTGCAGGAGACGATGCCGAATCAAACACAAGGCCAGATTTATTCGACTGGCTTGACGACAGATGTGGCATTGATTAATAGCTCTTTGCCAATCGACGCGGCTTCAGGCAACTCCGGGCAAATTTTCTTCCGTCTTGAAAATGAAACAGGGACAGAAAGCTATACACGCAACGGGAATTTCACGATGGACGGGCAAGGCAATTTAGTAAACCCTCAAGGACTATTCGTATTAGATGCGAACGGCGAGCGTTTACAATTTGAAAATGACAATATTCGCATTAGTTCGGACGGTGCGATTTTTGACGAAAACAATGTGCAGGTCGGAACATTAGGTGTCGCATTTTCCGAAAATCCTGATGTGCTTGTAAAGCGTGATAATGGTTTATTCAATACGTTGGACGGTGCCGATTTACCTTCAGCCTACGGACAGGCAAATGTTCAGTTCTCGATGCAGCAGCAGTATTTGGAAGGTTCGAATGTCGACGCATCCAAAGCAATGACAGACCTTTTGACAGCATATCGCGCATTTGAAGCAAACCAAAAAGTATTGCAGGCATACGATAAAAGCATGGATAAAGCCGTAAACGAAATTGGACGCGTTAACTAAATAAGGAAATGGTGAATTATTTTCATTAGCCGTCGAATTTTCGTATAATAGGGAGGTACAACAAATGTTACGCACAATGAATACAGCGACAAATACATTGTCACAAATTCAGCATCAGTTAGATACAATAAGCACAAATATCGCAAACAGCAATACACATGGATATAAAGCACAGCAAGCGAATTTTACGGAAATGCTTTATCAGCAGTTTAATAACGATGAATATGACCGCACTGTGCGCGATACACCTGTAGGCATCCGGTATGGTGTCGGGGCACAAATCGGCTCCATCCAATCAAACCAGACTCAAGGCTCAATCCAAACAACAAACCGTGATCTGGACTTTGCCTTAACGACGAAAAACCAATATTTTAATGTGTTGATGCAAAATGATGAAGGTGAAGTGCAAACAGCTTACACACGTAACGGCAGCTTCTACGTAACACCGACTGAACCTGGAATCGTCACATTGGTCAATGGTGATGGATATCAAGTGGCAGATGCAAATGGCCAGCCGATTACATTCCCGGACGATGTATCACGGTTTACGATGGATTCGGACGGCTCTTTAGTGGCAAGCTATGAAAATGGCACAACATTAAAGTTCCAATTGGGAATTACATCTTTGCAAAAGCCGCAAGTAATGGAAAAGCTGCAAGGCGGCACATATATCGGCTTACCGGAAAACCTGGATGAGCTAGGCTATACAGAGCAGCAGGTTTTAACAAATTTACAGGGCGCAAATCGTCAAGTGGGCATTCAAAAAGGTGCGCTTGAGATGTCGAACGTAGATGTATCAAAAGAGCTGACAAATTTAATTCAGGCACAGCGCTCGTATCAATTCAATACACGTGCGATAACGATTGCGGACCAAATGCTTGGGTTGATCAACGGTATTCGCTAAGCGGTATTTCCGAGGGAGAAATTTTATGACAAATGAGTTAGATAGACGAGTTGAGCAACAAGAGCCTACAGCAAAAAAGACTAGACGTAGCTTAAGGGAAGTTTCCGAGCAAAATACGGATCAGCCTGTTCGCTGGGTCCAGCTTCGTCTAATTCCCATTTGGCTGCGAATTATACTTGTGCTCCTTATATTTGTAGCTGCGGCATATTCAGGTCTCCATGTCGGCTATAGTATTATTGGAGACGGTGCAGCGTCCGATGTTCTTAAATGGGACACATGGCAGCATCTTCTCGATATTATGAATGGGAAAGAGTAGAGGGATTGTCGGGAAGGTCATTTCCGAGCAATCCCTTTGCAACGAAAAAAGTAAAATCTCATTTCGCCTTTTGAAATGAATAGGGAGCAAAAGCCGCAAAATAGTGTACTTTTTCTCCATATTGTGTTGTTCTATAAGTTAATACATAAAAGTGAAATATTATATACATAATATTACAGAGTGAATGAGGGGGATTTTTTTGTTGAACGCAGAGCAAATTCAAAATATATTACCGCACCGCTATCCATTTTTATTAGTCGATCGCATTCTGGAAATTGAAGAAGGAAAGCGTGCACTTGGCTTAAAAAATGTTTCGATTAATGAAGAGTTTTTCAACGGACATTTCCCTGGCTATCCGGTAATGCCGGGTGTATTGATCGTAGAGGCATTGGCACAAGTAGGCGGTGTTGCCCTTTTAAAGGCACCACAATTTAAAGGTCGTCTCGTATTTTTGACAGGTATTGACAATTGCCGTTTCAAGCGCCAAGTTGTGCCGGGCGATCAATTGAAGCTGGAAGTCGAATTTTTAAAATTGCGCGGTCAAATGGGGAAAGGCCGCGGTATTGCAACAGTGGACGGCGAGCTTGCATGCGAATGCGAAATTTTATTTGCAATCGGGCCAGAACAGCCGAAATGACGCGATTTGCATTTATAGCACAAAGATTATAAAATATAAAGGTTGAAGAAATTCTTTAACATCTTTCATCAGAAGCCACCTAATCTTGCTATAAGAGAGAAGCTTCTGGCAAGTTAAGCAATTCGAAAAGAGAATTCTTTGTGAAAGCGCAAAGCTGGATCAAGATACTCGTTTCGTCGAAATATATGAACTATAAACAACGAGCGAACTTTGGCTTTAAACGTAGGAGGTTTTAAAATAGATGTATAAACAACTGTCTTCAGGCGTAAAGATTAGTATTACTCGATCAATTTCGACGTCGTTTGAAGCATATTTAGCAAGCATTGGCTGGGATGAAGATAAATTTTCCATGGAAGACTATATGGCGAGCTGGCAAAACTACTTTAAGGAAAATGCTGCTTGGATTGAAAAAGTGCCGGCAGACGTTTTACTGAGCACGGAGTTTCATGAAGAGATCGCCAAGAAAATGGATGAAGTCATTTCAAAAATTTTAAATGAAGAGCCAACAGAAAAGCAAAAGAAGGAAATTGCGCAATTACAGAAACAATTAGGTACGAATTACAAATTTGACTGTAAAGCAGAAGCCGCTTATGTTGAACAGCTTTTGAAAGATAAATTAAAATAACCGTGTTTTTTTGTAGGATAGATCCTTCTTTTCCCGGGCAATCTATGTACGATCACTTGATGTGATTGATCATTGATTGCATATGGGAAAGGAGGGATTTTTTATGCGAAAATCAGCACTGTTTGTCATGCTTTGTTCGATGCTGCTTCTAGTAGGCTGTAACAGAAACGACAACGACAACGCCCGAAATGATGATACACCGGTGCAGGATGTCGAAAATGGTGTCAATGATGTAATGGATGATACGCGTGATGCCATCGATGATACTGTAGACACTGTCGATCCAAACAGACAAAATGGTCAAGGCCAAACGAATGAAAGCACTATCGACAATAATACGAACACGAACGTACCAGACGGCTCAAGCGGTCCTAATGGTGACAACGGCGTAACAGCACCAGGCGCACCATCCGTCAACCAAGAAGATATAATCGAGGACAAAGAAGACCGAAATGATAAAGACAAAGTAGATAACCATTAAAGAAAAAGGAAATCAGCGTTCATTTAGGATGCTGGTTTCTTTTTTTGGGTGCGGGAGTATTATTCGGGGTGTGCAACATATAAAAAGAAGTAGAACTTGTTAACATAATCCTCAATTTCAGTGAAAATTCATTTGTGTGTGAGGAAGAAAAAGTTTAATCTTCAACTTATTTAAAAATCGATAAAATTAAGCGGAGATTTTCCGCTTATTTGCCCAAGATGGCTCGTTTCAGGGGAAATAAGGGGAGATTTTCCGGTTATGCAAAGAAAAATCCTCTTTTTTCATGTTTTTCAGGTCAATAGGCGGAATTTCTCCGTCTATTGAGGCATTTTTTCATTGTATTTTCTGAATAAGGGGAATTTTTCCGTCTATTTTATTAGAGAGGATACTTAAAATGATTTCCGAACCGGTATAGCGGGTCACTTCATCTCTGCTGCGGGAATCCGCCTCTTTATACCGTCTTGCCGCTTTGCTTAAAATACTTCTGGATTTCTCCGGGGATTTTCATTTCAGCCAGCAAATAAAAAAACTGTACATTCGAAATTGAAGTTCCTAATTAAGAGGACAGAATTTCAGTGTCCTTACTAATATAGCGTCCATCTGATGAGAAAAGCCATTTTCATTTACACATTCAAAATTGCAGAGTAGTCGATGATTTGTGTTAAAAAAGTAATCGGAAGGGGTTTGCTTTAGCTTCACTTCTCCTGATAGCCCACCCTCCAATCGGTGAAACGCTTGCTGGATTGCGCTTGCTTCCATATCCTGGAGCAAAATTCTTTCAGACAACACTTCTGTATAAAGATAATGCCTTGATTTTTGCACTAACTTCACCTTCGCCTTGACTATACAATGTGCAGGGAAACTTGGCAAATGCTGCCGAAATTGCGGTTTCACACAATTCATTTAAGCAAAATGCCGATTTCATTTCATTCAATATGGAATAAAACTAATTTCATAAAAAAACATGGCATTCGAAATTCAAGATCGAGCGCCATGCTTTTTATTTTTGTTGCTTCAATGACGGACGGTTGCGCATACCTTGTTCAAATGCGGCAAGAAGCTCATCATTGCGCAAGCCTTCTTCGAGCAGCTGTCCCAATAATTGCTCGGCATATTTTTTGCGCTGTGCTTTCAAACGTCCTTTTATAAGCACGGAAATTTTATCATCTAAAGTCGTAATGGAATGGACAACAACGGAAAAAGGCGCAGGTTCATTATCTGGAAGCGAAATGATGGCGCGTGCATCCAAAACTTCGCCGGATGTGATGAAATGTTGAAAAAAGTCATGATACGTATTTGATGTAAAGAGCTCTAAAATCCAAAGCTGATGGCTATTTTCCTGATTAATAATAATGCCATCAATTAAAGGGATTTTTTTAATTTCATCGTCAAGCAATAAATCGAAAGCGAGCATTTTAAAAGTCTTCAAATATACATTCCTCCCCTCGATAGTCTTTTGTAAAAGTATAACATATATCAATTGCGAAACTGTCAAATTCAGCAAACCGAAAATATGGCAGACAACGTTAATAAGTCAAAGTTTGTTCAAAATTCCCCCTGCAGCCCGACATGGCAAAAATGAATTTTGAAGCTCCATTTCAACAGAAATGTCCATTTTTCCGTTTTGCAAAAAAGGCGCTGTATCGATTATGCTAAAGCTAATTTCCGAAAGAAGGGAGGTTAATGAATGAATCATGTTGGGCTTGTAGGGCGGACGACGAAAGATGCAATGATCAGGCACCTGTCGGAAGGGCGTGTTCAAACTAATTTTGTATTGGCAATCAATCGCACCTATAAAAATAGTGAAGGGATGGTGGATGCGGATTTCATATCCTGTGTCGCATGGGGAAAAACGGCTGAAGCTATTGTGAAATATTGTGGAAAGGGCTCGCTCATCGGTGTAAAAGGACGCCTGCAATCGAGGACATACTTGAATCGCGAAAATCAAAAAGTATATACGATGGAAGTGAATGCTGAGGATGTCCGATTTTATGCTTTAAAAACCCCTGGTGAAACAGACGCAACGACAGCACCGCCTCCAATTTCCGAAGATTTCGTACTGCCCGAGCACGAAAGCGAACTCGTGGAACAGCCTTAACGATTAATTTCCCCGATCACCATAAATCCATGCAGGAGGTGAACAGCCCAAATCTATTGTTTGACCGCGCAGTAGTACCATTCTTTCTCACAATCCTATAACAACTAAATAAAGTAGTGAAGTAAGCATAAAAAGAGTCTACTTCATGGCGTAAAAGTAGACTCTTCCCATTATTTCAAATTGCTCGTATCAAGGACGAGCAGATCCATTAATTCGGAATCATCAAGCTCGGTCAGCCATTTGCTCGATTGAATCAATTCCTCGGATAGAGCAGATTTCATCGCAATCATTTTATCGATTTTTTCCTCAATCGTTCCTATCGTCACAAATTTATGCACTTGCACAAAACGGGTTTGCCCGATTCGATATGCCCGGTCGGTCGCCTGATTTTCCACTGCAGGATTCCACCAGCGATCGGCATGCAGCACATGTGTCGCGGCTGTTAAGTTAAGCCCCGTACCACCGGCTTTGAGCGATAGCAGAAAGATAGGGAACTCGCCCGCCTGGAATTGCTCGACTAAACGGTCACGCTGCTGTTTCGGCATGCTCCCCGTCAAAAACGGCACATCGACATTATAAAGCTCTGTCAAACAATGCTGGATTAAATTGCCCATCCCGATATATTGTGTAAAGATTAAACATTGCTCGCCATTATCGATAATTTCTTTCGTCATTTCAATAATCCGCTTCAGCTTCACTGATCGATTGACCATGATGCGCGCTTCCTCAAATGGTTCCTTTAAATAAAGGGCAGGGTGATTACATAGCTGCTTCAATTTATTCAGCATTTTCAAAATACGCCCTTTTTTCTCAAACCCTGTCAGCTGTTCGAGCGTTGCGAGCGTATCTTGAATATAGCCTTCATAAAGCGCTGCCTGCTCGGGTGTAAGCGCACAAAATTCAAGAGATTCCTGCTTGTCCGGCAAATTCAGCTGAAGCTCTGGATCGCGTTTCGAGCGCCGCAGCAAAAACGGGCGGATTTTCATGCGCAATACACGCTTATGCGATTCCGATACATCGCGTTCGATCGGTGTTATAAAGCTCTCCGCAAACTTCGTGTAGCTGCCTAAATACCCTTTATGGATAAAATCAAAAATGGCCCATAGCTCTGAAAGCCGGTTTTCAACGGGTGTCCCTGTCAATGCAATATGATGGTCGCCCTTTAATTTACGGATGGCGCGGGATTGCAATGTTTGCATATTTTTGATGTTTTGCGCCTCATCCAAAGCGACAGCCGACCAGTCAATCAGCTGCAGGTCATCCGCATCCTGGGTAACCGTGCCATATGTGGAAAGAATGACGTGCGGACGCTGTGTCGCCACATAGCTTGTTAAGTCTTCCCCTTTTAAACGGCGGGGACCATAATGTGTATACACGTCCAAATCAGGCGCAAAACGCGTCAGCTCCTTTTGCCAGTTGCCCACAACCGAAGTTGGACAGACGATTAATGTAGGCTTGTCAACTTGCAGTACGGATACGGTATGCAGCATGTACGTAATGAGCTGCACTGTTTTACCGAGCCCCATATCGTCCGCTAAACAGGCGCCGAATTTTTGGTCGCGCATAAAGACAAGCCATTCAAAGCCTTCCTGCTGGTATGGGCGCAACTCGGCATGGAGCTTTGCTGGCACATCGACTTTAGGCAAGCCCTTTTTATTTTGGAGCTGCTCAATATACGCCTGGAGCGATTGCTGCATTTCAAAAGCAAAAAGCGGATCATCGCGCTCGGCATCCTCCTCCGAATCATCTTCCAATGGCGCGGTTAAGCTTTCGGGCAGCTCGCGGAATAGTAAATCGCGCACCGTCCAATTTTCCTCTTTTGCCTGTTCCATTAGCTCGCGCATTTCGTTAAGCCACTCGGCATCGATGCGGAACCATTCTGTGCCGACACGAACAAATTCACGTTTCTCATCGACGAGCTTTTTGAATGCTTCTGCCGAGATTTCCTCGCCATTCATCGAAAACTGCCATTTGAACGTTAAAATATCGTCAAGTCCTGCGACACTGCGGACAGATTGGCTGTTTGCACTAACTCGTACACGCATTTTTGATTGTCTTAGTTCCTTAAGCCATGCGGGAAGAATCACCTCAAAGCCCAATGCCTGTAATTTAGTGAGCTCATGCCGCAAAAAATCGCGAACTTCCTGATCATTTAATTGTGCATGAATAAAGTTCGAGCTTTCCGCATTTAATTGAATTAACTCAACTATTTGCTTTTGCAGCTCCTCAACATTATTTGCGATCGTACTCCATTTTTTCGGCAATGCTTCAATAATCGGAAGCTTTCGTTTTGAAGAGGCAGGCGTCCAATGTTTTGCGGAGTTAGGACTAATGAGCACTGTTTCCAAAAGCCAGTTTTCCTCGTTCTCTTCGGGCTCGCTCAGACGCAAAGCCATTTTCACACCATCAAAAATATGGGAAGTTTGCATCGGCCAGCCGCCATTTTGGAAAAACGGTATAAGCGCCAGCGTATCTTCCTTTGTTAGCCCGGCATCCATCAGCTTTTGTTCGACTGCATACTGCAGTAAGCTGTTTTCGAATGCAAAGCCTTCTTCGGTTACGGTCGCCTGCTGCCAAAGCGCCGAATCGGTCCAAAGCGGCAATGTTGCCTGCACTGCCTGAAAGACCTCGGCAGTGTGATTGTCATATGCCTCAAAATCCAAAAAAGGGTGACGATATGCAGGTGATAAAATATCAAGCAAATTGGAAGCGGATATGATTAAATCGCGTTCTTCCAATGATGTGTTCAAACCGAAAAAATTTTGCTCGAACTTGAAAAATAACGTCGGGACCCAGTTTGCTGTCGGTAAAATCAAATCGTTTTTATTGTACGCAGTAGCGCGGAAATAACCGGGACGCAACTCAGAAAGCTGAATGCGAATAACTTTCAGAAAGGGAAGCTTTGTATTGAATAAATAATGCATTGTATTGTTGCGCTTAAAACGCAATGTCACCTCCTAATGGCTGAATATATATGTGAAACCTCATTCCATTGAGGCAATCGGCACTCCGCGGTAGAAGCGGGAGTGCAGCCACAAGCTGATTTATACGAGCAAGTTGCTTTTGTTTATCTCTTCCTGCAGAGCACGCAAACGCTTGTATTGTTGCTGTATGGCCTCGATATATGACGTGAAATAATCGAGTTTGCCGGCCTTTTTCGAGGCATTTTTCATCGCCCGCCAGATTCGGACTGCCTGCTTATAATTTTGGCGCGATTTTTGCTGAATTTCCTCCATCGCATAGTAATGATAAAGTGGGAGCGCGGTTTCGGGAGCTTGTGCAACCACTTCCTTTAGACCGCATTGATCCAAATAAGGAATCGATGATGGATAGAGCTGATGCAGCGCGATCCATTGATCAAATCGGCTATGGCGCAATAAATAATTGGAAAATGATTCAATGCCGTAACGCCCGAATGAAGCATATAACGCAAGCTCTTCCTCTTCCGACAATGCAATTTGTTCATACAAATAATCAAGCTTGCGCGTAAATTTTTGGCGCCTGATCGGAAGCAAATCTTCTTGCACATATGTCTGTAAAAAGGGAAGCGCCTTTTTTAAAATAAGTGTCGCCTCATCAACAAAGCCTTTTCGAAGTGCATAATGCGCAACTTCGATAAAACTTTCCACATTTTTCTCATGCATCGTTTCCACTGCACGCTCTAACGGTGATGTCGTGTCCAGTAAAATATAAAAAATCGACTTCACCACATCCAGATCAATATCCGTTTGAACGCCCCCGCTTTGTTCGAGAATCGATAATTCATAAGTGAAACGTTTTTTCTCGGTAAATAGCTTCGTCCAAAATTGCAAATAAAGGGTTAAGCGGAACGACGAAGCCCCTTTTTCGATAAATAATATATCGCGGACATTTTGCTGCAGCGAATCGAAAAACGGCTCGGTCGCAAATAATTGCGTCGTCTTGCTCAATGCATCGATCGAGCGTTGAATGTGGCTTAATGTATTTTCCAAAAAGAATTGGAAGTAATGGTGCCCCATATCCATTTTCGTCCTGACTGCATGCAAAAGAAAATGTTTCATAATGGCGACTTCCATAAATAAGTGAAAAAGCTCCTGCCACTCTTGCTCATATGGGCGGTGGCGATGGATTTTGGAGCGGATGCTTTCATGAAAATTGGAAATCATATAAGGGTCAATCGGCTGCGAATCTTTAAGCGTGTAATTGAGCACGTCGTCGGCCATTTGCTGCCAGTTTTCAGGACTGCGCTCGGCGGCCAGCGATTTTAGCGGAATCGTTCTTTTGGAGCGCCATATTGAAAGCCATTGCTGCAGTGAAATAAAATACTGAGATAGCTTTAAAATAACGGCAAGCTTATGTCGGCATACTTGCTTTTTAGGACAGCTGCATGTAATGCGCTTTTCCGCGAAATTAATCGTCACTTCCGCTGTGCTTACATCTTGGAGCTGGCAAGACAAAATTTGGCTGTATGGAGAATAATGCGGCGGTCGTATCGCCTGATTGCGCACGGAGAACATCGCGCGCGTCACCAGCTCTGCATCTTCATTGGCGGAAGGGTGGAGTTCCTCTTCATAGGATTGCAATGTATGTTCGATAAAGTCTTTATGGGCATGAGCAATTTCAGAAAATGATAAACTCAAAACGGATTTCCCCTCCTAATCAAAAAAAGTCGTTCCTTCCATTATAATACGAATCGCAGCAAAGCGGTAATGAGAAAGATGCGAATAAATACTTTATGGATAGGGAAGTATAGTTTTTTTAAATATCCACTTATTGGAATGGTACTTTGGATTCGTTTTGACGGAAAATCCGCTTTTTCATGAAGGGTGGAACGTTTTGGAAGTTTGAAACGTTAAAAGTATGGGGAAACTATAAGCAAATAGAAATCGATTAAATTATCGCGAACTTTTTAGTGATCCAATCCATATCATAAAAAAACAGTAGGCCTTTTGACTCGAATAAATGAACAGAGGATTGAAAAGAAATTTAGTGAAGGAGGAATTCAAATGATTCAGGTACAGTTCATGAAGCCATTCTATACAAAAATGACGGGCACAAAATTACGCTTAGTCTTTGCATATCAATATTTTTCAATCACAAAAGATGAGGAAATTTTTCACTTCATCCCGATTGAAGGAAAAGAAATGATCGTCGATTTAAATTCAATGCAGGTGGAAAATTTATCCGAAGTATTCGTTTTCCAGCGCGGCAACCGCTTTGTGCGTCTTCCGCTTTATCAGCTATTGCTCGTCTCCAATGTACACGAATATTTAATGCCGATTATCGAAAGCGTATCCACTCAGGTAAAGCCGGCCAAAAACGAAAAACTGTATAAGTTCACCGAGGAAGTTGAAAGTATTGTGCGTACTCTAGAGGAAAACAATTTATCCCGCCTGATCGACGATGCGCTCGAATCCCGCGACGAAGCATTATTCCACGACTTGATGGCAGAAAAGGCGAAATTAACTGGAGGCTACGCATCGTGATAGTCCAAAACCCACATTAAACCCTGTTAGCGAATGATGGCTGACGGGGTTTTTTCTGTTGATTATGTATATGGAAATGCATAAAAGTGAAAAGTCATATCCATTCGTGAACAATTTATTGTGCAACTAAATATGAAGGGGGGATATTTTTCGGAATTTGAGGACTAAATTAATGAAGACATCCCCATTCTTCCACGCAATCGCTCCCCTCAACTTATCGATAGCACCCATCATCAACCGAGAAAACTTTCCTTTTACCCCACTAACCGAACACTTTCACCATTAATAAGTATAACAACCCCGACAAAGGGAAAAACTTAATTGAAGGGTAACTATCAATCTGAAGCGTCTAAAACAAGCCGCAAATTCGTAAAAAGAGACGCAGCACTCTTTTCACAAATTCAGCATATTCGCTCTTCATTGCACTGCAAAAAAGAAAAACTATTTCACACAGCGATTAGAAAGTTGTATACTGTACTGCAGGACTATTTTTTTCAAGCATTTATTGTGCAACCATTCGTCCCGATCTTTCGTTACATAGAAGAGCGGGATTTTGGAACCGTATGAAGTGATCCCGATCATTTCGGCAATTAGATGCGGAATAAATTATATTATAATAAAACAATGAGATATAGGCGTTTTTGAAAGTGAAAGGGAGAAAGGATCATGACAAAATCAATCTGTGTCGTTGGGTTAGGGTATATCGGTTTACCAACGGCGGTAATGTTTGCAAATCACGGTGTAAAGGTGCACGGTGTTGATGTGAACCCGGCAGCTGTGAAAAGTATTCAGGAAAAACAATTACATATCGAGGAAAATGGCTTGCAGGAACGTTTGGATAAAGCGGTGGATGAAGGCTTTTTAACAGCATCCACAACACCGGTCGCTTCGGATGTGTTCATTGTTGCAGTGCCGTCACCGATCAATCCGGACAATACAGCGAATTTAGAATATGTGCGTCAAGCAACGGCTTCAATCGTGCCTTTCGTGAAAAAGGGCGATTTAGTTATTTTAGAATCAACAGTTCCACCAAAAACTGTGGAAAATGTGATGCTGCCAGAATTAGTGAAGTCGGGTCTTGAAATTGGCACAGAGCTATTTGTAGCCCATTCTCCAGAGCGTGTTATTCCGGGACGCATTTTCGAGGAGCTTGTAAACAATGACCGCATTGTAGGGGGGATTTCCCGAAAATCGGCCGAGCTTACAAAAGAACTGTACGAAACATTTGTAAAAGGTGCAATCCATTTAACAGATGCGACGACGGCTGAACTTGTAAAAGTAATGGAAAACACTTATCGTGATGTGAACATTGCCTTTGCAAACGAGCTTGCGAAAATGGCGGAGAAATTGGATGTGAACATTTGGGAAGCGATTAAATTTGCGAACTATCACCCACGTGTAAATGTGCATTTCCCTGGTCCAGGTGTAGGCGGCCATTGTATCGCGGTAGATCCATGGTTTTTAGTGGAGCTGGGCGGCGAGCAGGCACAGATCATTCACCTGTCCCGTAATACGAATGATTCAATGCCAAGCTTTACAGCGCAAAAAACACAAGCCATTTTAAATAAAAACGGGATTGCCGGTGCAACAGTTGCCGCTCTAGGTTTAGCATTCAAAGGAAATGTAGATGATATGCGCGAAAGCCCATCGACAATCGTAATCGATGAATTGCAAAAACTGGGCTTGACGGTTGTATCGCATGACCCGCATATTAAGCAAAATAAACACGAGACACAAACACAGAGCATGCAAGAAGCATTGGAACAAGCGGATATTTTAGTATTCTTGACAGACCATAAAGAATTCAGAGAGCTTGACCCGGCAACATTGAACGCGAAAAGCAAAATCGTGTTTGATACGAAAAATTGCCTGAACCGCGAAGCATGGGAAAAAGCAGGCTTCCAGTTCCACTTGCTTGGAGACGCGAAGAACTAATAATGCAATGTGGGCAGTGCGTATGATGCGTACTGCCTGTTCTTTTTATGAAGCAATATATGGAGCAATATTCAGAAGGGAAGAGCGTATATGAAGGAAACGGTGCTCGGCATACAAGTAAATACCGAAAGCTATGATGAGCTGCTGCCATTAGTATTCGACCAAATCGAAAAGCAGCAGAAGTCTTTAATTGTCGCCATCAATCCTGAAAAAATCATTAAGGCAAAAGAAGACCCGGCTTTGAGGACATTGCTGAATAATGCAGAGTTTCAAATTCCGGATGGCATCGGCGTCATTTTAGCTTCGAAAATTCAAAAAGGCCAAATTACATCACGCGTAACAGGTGTCGATATGATGCTCCGCCTTTGTGAAGAAGCGGCAAAACGCAAGAAGGCGATCTTTTTATATGGCGGGAAGCCCGGCATTGCCGACAAAGCAGCCGAAAAATTGAAGGAGCTTTACCCGGCCATCGAAATCGCAGGCACGCAAGACGGCTATGAGAAGGACAACCAAAAAGTGCTTGATAAGATCAATGAAGCAAAGCCCGATCTATTATTCGTGGCGATGGGCTCGCCAAAGCAGGAAAACTGGATCAACTCAAACCGCGACCAGCTGCACCCGACCATTTACCAAGGAGTGGGAGGCTCGTTTGATGTGCTCGCAGGAAATGTGAAGCGTGCTCCAGAAGCTTTCCAAAAAGTGGGGATGGAATGGTTTTACCGTTTAATGAAGGAACCGCACCGCATTAAACGCCAAATCGCCTTGCCTTTATTCTTATTGGAAGTAGCGCGCAAATCGAAAGTCGATAAATAATTTCAAAAAAAATAATGTAATCTTTGTAATATTTGGTTGTTTATTTGTAACGATAGTGTTACACTGTAGTCAGTAGTAAGATTTCCTCTACGATATACAATAGAATTTTAAACTTTTCCCTGCAAGGAAAATCGGTTGGTAGCCCGAGAAAAAGGCTTTAGCATCTATATGCTAAGGCCTTTTTCTTTTTTTTTTGTGCCTAAATAATCTTTCTGGTGCGCTTTTCAAAACCCGGTCACAAATTATATATATATCTTCGCAACGATATATGTGACTAAAATAGACAACCTTTTAATCTTTTATTTTGTCGAATTTTAGCGAATCAGTTCTATAAATCAGCAGCATTAATACAATAGCAAAGTAGTAAAAAATATGTTCACATAAATAATTATTATTTTATAAAAGTAATATGATAGTAATATTAGTAATATTTATAAAACGGCTAAAAGCATTGGTACTGTTGCATTATATAACCAGTAAATATCCATCATTATGAAATATAATATGATTATTACCATGGTAAAATGTTATATTAATATAAAATTTGAGATAATGTGGTAAAGAAAATGTTGTTTTTGGTAGTGGATGTATGGCATAATTAAAGAAATTTTAAGTTATCTGAATATATTTGCCGGATCATATCTTCAAATCAATAAAACAGGTTAATTGTGGTTTTGTTGGGAAAAAAAGATTGACATAGTAAATGTATACTACTAGAATTTATGTGTAGTTAGTTTTTCTGCACATTTTTCGTGTGGGTAACTAAAAATATTATTTTGACTTATGAGGAGGAAATTTTTCAATGGCTAACCAACCAAAGAAATACAAAAAGTTCGTAGCAACAGCTGCGACAGCTACATTAGTAGCATCTGCAATCGTACCAGTTGCATCTGCTGCATCATTATCTGACATCTCTGGTAACACACACGAGGGCGCAATCAACGCTTTAGTTGATGCAAAAGTAATCTCTGGATATCCAGATGGCACTTTCAAACCTAACAAAGAATTAACTCGTTCTGACGTAGTTAAATTATTAGGTAAATACTTAGTGTCTCAAGGTCACTCAGTACCAGCTGATGCGACTTCAAATCCACGTTTCTCAGATTTATCTTCTAAATCTAACAAAGAGTTATTAGAGTATGCAGCAGTAGTTGCTGACGCCGGCGTTTTCGCTGGTTCAAACGGCAAATTATTAGCTGGCGACGCGATCACTCGTGAAAACATGGCTATCGTACTTGTACGTATGGTAAACACATTAAAAGATGTAAGCCTTGAAGAGTATATTGCTTCTCAAGACTTCACTCGTGAAGTAAAAGACATCAACGCTGCTAAAGCAGAAGCTCGCACAGCAATCGATGTATTAGACTTCTACGATATCACTACTGTGACTAACTTCTTACCAAAGAACACAGTAACTCGTGGTCAATTCGCTACATTCTTAAACAACGTAATCAATGCTGACTTCACTGGTGCTTCTGCTTCATCAGGCGCTGTTAAAGCAATTAACAATACAACTGTTGAAGTTGCTTTCGCTTCTGATATCGAAGACATTAAAGACTTGACGTTCACTATTGATGGCTTAAAAGTAACTAATGCTATCGTTAAACAAACTGCTAAAAATGTTGCAGTATTAACTACTGAAGCACAAGAAGGCGGTAAAGAGTACACTGTATCAGTTGATGGCACTGAAATCGGTAAATTCACTGGTATCGCAGCTGTAATTCCAACTGAAATCAAAGTTGAAACTACTTCTATCCAATCTAAAGTTGGTCAACAAGTAACTTTAAAAGCTACTACAACTCCAGGTGCTGCAGTGACTTTCAACGTACAAGCTACTGGTAACAGCTTAAATGAAAATAAAAAATATGAAGTAACTGCTGGTACTGATGGTGTTGCTACTTACACTTACACTCAATACGGTGTTGCTGGTGTAGATAATGTAACAGTATATCCAACAGGTGCTCCAAGCTTATTAGGTTATGCTAAAGTTTACTGGGGTCAAGATACTATCTTAACTGTAGATACAGATGAGAAAACAATTGACAATGGAGCTAACCGTACTTATACAGTAACTTACAAAGATCCAACTTCTGGTCAACCATTATCAGGCAAAACTTTAAATGTTACTTTTAAAGAAAACTTAAATGATATTGATGGATCAAAAACTAACGATACTACAGCTTCTATTCGTAAAATCGACGGTTTATATGTAACACCATACCAAGATTCAGCTGCTACAGCAGGTTCACACCGTGAAGAAACATTCACAGTAGTTACAAATTCTGTAGGTCAAGCTACATTCGTAGTAACTGGTAAAAACACAACTGCTACACCAATCGTATTCGCTGATGCAGATGCAAACAACCGTTACGGTGCAACAGAATTACAAGCAGTTGCTGGTGCAGCTAAATTCCAAGGGGTACAATCTCCTTACACTATTACATTTGATCGTACAGCGGACTTCGTAGCTGCTATGAGTGAAGAATATGGTCAACAAAACCCAATCGCTTACAAAGTAAAAGTTGTAACTGATAAGAAAAATGACAAGGGTGAACCAATTCCATATGCTGGTGCAACTATTAAAGTAGCAATTCAACAAAACCAAGATGCTTCTTTATCTAATAATACACCTGCACAAATCGCTACTTCTTCAGACGGTTCATACACTACAAATGGTGTAGTTTCATTAGTAACTAATGCTAATGGTGAAGCAACTGTTTATTTAAAATCAGCTGTAGACAATACTAAAGCTACTCCTGTAGCATGGATTGATTTAAACACAGCTGGTAACAATGCAGCAGTTGGTAATGACAAGCTAGAAGATGGCGAACCAAATGCAGTAGCACCAACAGTAACATTCTTAAAATCAGTAGTAGTAGGTCCTAATTACAAATTAAACACACCAACTGCTGGATCATTTATTCAAGGCGACACAATGGTTTGGAACGCAACATTAACAAACCAAAGTGGTAATGCTTCTGAAACAGCCGGTATCAAAAATGCGACGTACACAATTACGAATACATCTAACTCAATTCAAACAATTAACCCGCGTTTAGTGGATGCAGCAGGAACTAACTATACTGGTTTAACAATCACGTATGCTGGTCAAACTCAAACTCAAGGTTTTGTAAATGGTTCATCAGTACGATTAGAGCCAGGCACAACTGTAACAATTCACGGTAATGCACCTGGTTTAGTAGCAGCAACTTCAACTGTGGCTGAATACTCAAATACAAACGATGCGTTATTAGAAGTTGTAGCGCCAAATCAAGCTGGTAAAATTTCAGTATCTTCATATACAACAACTGTACGTAAAACAGTTACTCAAGATACTCGTAATAACAACAACACTTATACAAACGATGCAAAAGAAGCACAATATATTGCTTCAACATTAGCTACAGGAACTGTAACTGGTGAAGTGATTGGTTATGAAGTAGTAGATAAAACTGCTACAGCTAACAAATTCAAATTGTCATCACCTGCAACGTACTATGGTCGTGTAGTAGTTCAAGAACGTTTCACTAACGTTGTTAACCCCCTCTGTTAGGATAGATGTCGTACCGAGCTAACGTGATATGATTAAGTAAAATACACGGAGGTCGAGACGA